>JAGWTM010000022.1 GCA_028868975.1 Actinomycetales bacterium | reverse complement strand
ACCACATCGCGCGGTGGTGTCATGTTGGGCAACACCAACGGCCCGAGCAACACCAGCGTTCGAGTCCTGTCAAACGGCGGCGACATTACCATTCGCGGCAAGGGCACGGCTGCCGGTGGTTGGGGAATCGTTGGTTACACGGGATTCCGAATCGATTCGGGCACCGGTCGAATCTTGATGGATGGCTACCAGACCAACACCGGTAACGGACTCGACCTCGAATCGACCGCTTCGAACCTCAGCTCGATCACCTCTGCGGCAACTTCGAGCGCGACGCCGGCCATTTCAATCGTTGGTAAGTGTGACAGCACCAACAACACTGACGCGGGCCAGCGTGCGCTTTACACGGTCAACAGCGGTTTGACGATTTCGGCTACCGGCGGCGGCAATATCTCAATCGCGGGCGATAACGCGGCAATTCACTCAACCAACCCGGGAGCCATTTACATCCCAGGTGCAGACATTTTGGCGAGCACCGGTTCGATTAGCATCGACGGCGGAACCGATGGTGTTGTCACCAGTATCTCGACGGGAACCTCAAACATTGGCGCTGTGGCAGCCGGCTCAGCAACCGGCGATGTGACGCTTGTCGGTGACCGCATCACTTCGGCGGGAACGACCAACGTCAAGACCACCGGCAACGTTGTCGTTGAGTCAAAGACCGCATCGTTCACCTCTTTCTCACTAACCGGAACTTCAATCAACGCGGCAGCCGCGAGCATTCGCCTCGGCAAGACCACTGACACCGCGAGCACCATGACCCTCGGTGGTTCACTTGCGGCCAACGGCCCAATCTCGGTTTACGGCGGTGCGGTGACCTTGAACGCCGGCATCTCGGTCACGCCATCGACGACCGGCTCAATCTTGATCAAAGCCGGTGGCGACATCATCACCGGTGCCTCGCAAACATTCCAAACCCAGGGTGGCAACATCACCTTCTGGTCTGACAGCGACGCCAGTGGAGCCGGCCGAATCGGTCTCGACGCGACCACCTCACTGCTCTCAAACGGCGGCAAGATCACCCTCGCCGGTGGTGCCGACAACGGTGCCAGCACCGTGGTTTCGGGTCGAACCGCAGGCGATGGATTCCCTGACGGATGGGCCGCGGGCAGCGGAAGCACTTCGAACTGCACCGGAGTATCCGGAACCATCATGGGTGTGTTCTTTGGAACCACCACGACAATCACCTCGGCTGGTGGCGACGTCTTTATTGCCGGTAAGGGTATGAACGGCGCGACCGGTGCCTGCGCTGCAGGAATCCGCTCGAACCAAGACCTTCAAATCACGGCTGGCGCCGGAAAGATCGCGATGTATGGTGTTGCCAGCCCGGCAAGCACCGCGACCTATTCGAGCGGTGTGACGCTGAGCGGTTCATCGACCCGCAAGACCATCATCAGCAGCAGCAACTCATCCGCCGATTCGATCGTCATTTCGGGTGATGCGGGTTCGGCAGCGGTCAGCCGCGCTAGCGGTATCTTCATCCACGGACAAACCGCAGGCGCGAACGTAAACACCATCATCGCCAACACCGGATCGGGTGGCATTCAGATGACCGGTCGCAGCAACGCGACCTCGACCGACACCATCGCCGACAATGTTGGTGACGGCTTTGAAATCTATGGCACCGCAATCCTCGCCAAGAGTGGTGCGATTGTGCTCACCGGAACCACCAGTTCGGCCAACAACTCGACCCGCTATGGCTTTGCGATCGACCACAGCACGGCAAGCCCTGGCCTCAGCCCGAGCTCGGTGTCGTTCGGTGCTCGTGCGGCCACGACGGTCAACGGTGTCGACATGTCGACCTCGACCTCGAACATCACCGTCAACTGTGACTCCCTCTTCGTCGGCTACAACACTCAGCCGCACACGTTCCTCACCACCGGAACCGTGACCATTCAGCCGGCAGATTCAGCGCAGTCCTTTGACCGCTCGATTGACACTTTCGGTCTGACCTTTGGTTCGGGTGTTAGTGGCGTCACGATCGGACAGTCGGGCAGCAGCGGCACGGTCTCAGGGGCCACCCAGAACAACCAAGACGTCACCGTTTCAACCGCGAACACCATCGCTGGCCCGTTCTCGGTCTACGGCAAAACCATCACCGTTAGCGCCAACCAGACCGCTAGCACGGCAAGCGCCATCCTCTTGAAGGCAACTCAGGATGTGGTTATCAGCGCCGGCACGAACACTTCCACTCGAAACACCCTGACCTCAACCGGCGGACCAATCACGCTTTGGTCAAATGCGGATGCCAGCGGCAGCGGTGCGATTCAACTCGGTAACTTCACCAAGCTTGCTTCAGGCGGTGGTGCAATCACCCTTGGTGGTTCGGCAACCGCGACTGAAACCGCACCAACCGGTCGCGCCATCAACAACTCGACCACCTATCCGAACGGTGTTGTCTTTGGCACCAGCGCGTCAGCCGGAAACGTTGACATCCTGTCGAGCAACGGCGACATCTCGATTGCGGGTTACACAAACGTAAACACTGCAAACTCGATGGGCGTTCTCGGATTTGCCGGTCTGACTATTGATTCTGGCACTGGCGCTATCTCGATCACCGGTGTCGCCGATGGGGCTACCGGCACCAACAACTCGCACGGTATCGAGATGAACTTCGCCGGCGGAACCTCAACCGTCATCACATCGGCGAAACCGAACGCCACGGCCATCACCATGAACGGTTCGTCGATCAATGGAACGGGTTCAAACACTCGCGGACTGGTCTTCTGGTCAGGCACTTCGGTTAACACCAGCACCATTTCGGCGACCGGTACTGGTGGAAGCGTTTCGCTAACCGGTTCGACCTCGAGTGCCAACACGACAGTCTCAGTGAACCTCAGTTCAGCAAAGGTCAATGCCAAGGCTGCAATCACCATCGACGGTGGTGCTAAGCAGGTCTCGTTCAACGAATTAGCCGGAGCTGGTCCAAACACTATCGGTGGCGCAACCGCATCCACCGACATGTCTGGAGACATCACTGTCAGGGCAGACAGCTGGGTGTTCGCTAACGCCACCACTACGTTCCGCACCTCGGGTAACTTCGTGTTCGAGCCTTCGAGCAACTCGTTCAGCGCTGCCCAGACGCTACCGGCCACTCTCGCAGCCTGGTCTGGCATCAACGGATTCCGGTTCGGCAAGTCGACCAACACGGCCGATGTCACCATCAACGCAGTTCTTTCAGTCGCGGGCAACGTCGAGGTCTATGGCGGCGCGATTAGCAACGCTGCATCGGTTTCAACTTCGGCTGGAACCGTGACCGAAACCGGTAGCACCTTCAGCATCACCCAGCCGATTGCAACCGCGGGCAAGGACGTCACCATAACGGCCGACCAAATGGCCATCGGGGCTGCCATCGGCACAGGGTCGACCACTGCGGGAATTGTGACCTTGGCCCCAAAGACGGTCGGCAAGAACATCGATCTGGGTGCGGCGGACAGCGCGAGCCTGCTCGGTCTAACCAACACTGAGCTCGGTTTCGTTACCGCTAAAACTCTGCGAGTTGGCAGCGCAACGGCCGCCGCCAACATCAACGTCTCGGCAAACATCTCAATTGCCGCGGCGAAGGCTCCGAACCTCGCACTGCGCGGCACCGGAAACGTGACCACCACTAACTCGGCTTCCATCACGGCAGCGAACTTGGGTATCGCCGTCGGCGGAACCATCAACCTGCCCGGCTCGAACTCGATTACCGGCAACCTCGCTCTCAATGCCTCGGGTGCCTCGACGAGCTTCAACCAGTCCTCGGGCTCATACACCCCAGCAGCGGTTGACTCGATTCCCGCCAATTTCGGTGTGGTCTCGAGCATCAACGTTAGCCAGGTGCCAACTGCGACTCCGCAGGACGCATACATGGCGGTCACCTTTAACCCGCCACCGGTTGTGACTCTGAAAGACAGCTACGGCAACACGCTCGCATCGACCAACAGCCTCGCGAACGGCTACACCATCACCGCTTCGTTGAACGTGATCTCGACAACCAGCGGCACGATGACCCTCTCGGGTACAACTTCAAAGAGCACCACCACCGGCTCGGCAACCTTCAACGACCTCAACGTTTCGGGCGGAACCGGTTCGGCAACCCTGACCTTCTCGGCCGCGGTCACCGGCGACCTGACTCAGGCATCGGTCGCATCGGCCCAGACCACCGGAACCTATAACGTTCAGCCCGGCGACCCAGCTTCGCTAGCGGTGGCTACCGCGGCGGCTGGCGGCAAGTCTGGCCAGGCCTTCACCACTCAACCGGTAATTCACATCAAGGATGCCGGTGGCAATCTCGTCCAAATCGCACCGGGCAACTCGCTCGTGGTTACCGCATCGCTCACCAGCGGCAACGGAACCCTTATCGGCACGGCCACCGCCACAGCGGTCAACTCGGTGGCGACCTTTACGAACCTCGGCATCACCGGTTCAACCGCAAACAGTTACACAATCACCTACTCGGTGACCTCCAACGGATCAAACATTTCGGTGGCGCAGTCGCTGATTTCGATCTCCTACGGGTCAGCAACCCAGTTGGCCTTGACCACTCAGGCAGCCGGTTTTGTCAACGCAACGACCTTCTCGACTCAGCCAATCGTTGAAGTTCGTGACTCGGCCGGCAACAAGGTCGCCGACTCGACCGTCGCGGTTGCCGTTGCCATCGACTCGGGTGCCCTCACCGGAACCACCACCGTGAACGCGGTTGCCGGTGTCGCAACCTTCAGCGGACTCGGCAAGACCGGTTTGATCGGCAGCAAGACCCTGACCTTCAGTTCTGGTGCTCTAACAGCCACCTCGCAAACCTTCACACTCACACATGGTGCGGCGACTCAGGTGACTCTGACCGCACCGAGTTCGAATGCGAACGATGCCACACTGTCGACTCAGCCGGTTGCAACCATCAAGGACGTCTCTGGCAACGTTGTCACCACGGGTGCCCAGGCAACTCAAACCGTCACACTATCGTCGACGGATGCGACCATCGCCGGCACTACCTCGATGGCGGCGGTTGCCGGTGTCGCTGACTTTGCTGGGCTGGGTGTCAAGCTGACCGGCTTGGTTGGCGCGCGCAACCTGACCGCGACGATCACTTCGCCGTCCACCATCACCGGCACCGCCTCGGTGACACTCACCTTTGGTGTCGCTACCAAGTTGGCGGTAACCACTCAGGCCGCTGGTTTTGTGAACCGGACCGACTTTACGACCCAACCGGCAGTCACCGTGCAGGACGTCTCGGGCAACACCGTTACTGATTCGACGGTTGCGATTAGCGCATCCATCAGTTCGGGCGCTCTGACCGGCACGACGTCCGTGAACGCTGTAGCGGGTGTCGCGACCTTCAGTGGTTTGGGCAAGACCGGTTTGATCGGTTCCAAGACGTTGACCTTTGCCTCGAGCGGTCTAACTAGCGCCACTCAGGTATTCACCTTGACTCACGGAGCCGCGAGCCAGCTGAGCATCACCGGTTCGACTACCGCTCAGAGCGCGATCGCGCTCACTACTCAGCCGGTGGTCACCATTAAAGATGCCGATGGCAACACCGTCACCTCCGGCACGCAGTCAACGCAAACCGTGACTTTGACCTCCGCGGATGCCACTATCGGCGGCACGACCTCGATGGCTGCGGTTGCCGGTGTTGCGGACTTTGCGGGCAAGGCAATCACGTTGACCAGTTCGGTCGGCGCCAAGACCATCACCGCAACCATCACGAGCCCGAGCTCATACACTGCCTCGATGTTCGTGACCCTGCAGGCTGGGTCGGCGACCAAGCTGGTCCTAACTACTCAAGCCGCGGGTTTTGTCAACCGCACCGATTTCACCACCCAGCCGGTTGTTGAGATTCGCGACGCCCAAGACAATGTGGTCACCACCTCGACCGCTGCGGTGACCGTTTCGATCTCGTCTGGAACGCTAACCGGAACCGTGACAGTCAACGCGGTTAACGGTGTAGCAACCTTTAGCGGCCTGGGCAAGACCGGTTTGGTCGGTTCGAAGACTCTGACCTTTGCATCGACCGGCCTGACCAGCGCCACGCAGTCATTCACCCTGACGCACGGTGCGACCACGCAAATTGGCATCACCAGCGCCATCGCGCCTTTCGGCGCACCTAGCTACTACCCATCGGGGCCGCAGACTTCGGTGACGGAGGCAACAATCACCGCGGGTGGCTGGACCCAGTGTTGGTCGGGAACCTACGCCACGACCGTTTCGCTCGCCACCGTTTGGGCCGCATGTAACGGCAGCTATCTGATGCTTGCGGGTGGCCCGGTCTCATCCACAACCTTTGATGTGGTTGCAGCCGCACCTGCCGCCGACGTCAAGTTCGACACCGGTACCGGAAACACCCCACACAACGCCAACGGCAGCGGCTGGTATTACAACAGCGCATACTCGATGGGTTTTGCCCTCCAGGGTGACGCGCTCAGCCGCAACAGCTGTGACACCAACTCGGTGAACCCGACCCTGAGACTTTGCTGGCACACCGGCGGCGGCTCGATTACCGGCGGATGGCGTTCGGGCGCGAACATCGGCCTCAACGGTTCAACCACCTTCCGTCGAGTTATTTACATGGCTAGCTCGGCTACCGTCACCAACGCGGTCGCCTTCGCGAACCAGCCGGTGATGGCCCTCAAGGATGCCGATGGCAACATCTGCACCACCGACAACCAGTCGGTCACCGCAACCATGGCTGCGGGTCTATCGGGCACCACCACGGTTAATGCCGTAAACGGTGTCGTTACCTTCAGCGACCTCAAGTACACCGGTCTGGTCGGTTCGCAAAGCATTACGTATGCGCTGACGGCCAACTCATCCGTTTCAACGAGTGAAGCCTTCACGGTGACCGCGGGTGCCGCAACTCAGCTTGCGCTCACGACTCCGGCTGCCGGTTTCGTGAACCGCACCGCCTTCACCACCCAACCGGTGGTCACAATTCAGGACGTCTCGGGCAACACGGTTACCGGTTCGACGGCTTCAGTAACAGCAGCGATTGACTCGGGCACCTTGACCGGAACAACGAGTGTCAACGCCGCCTCGGGTGTCGCCACCTTTGGCGGATTGGGCAAGACCGGCCTGGTCGGCACTAAGACTCTGACCTTTAGTTCGACCGGCCTAACCAGCGTGACGCAGTCATTCACCCTCACCCACGGTGCCGCATCCCAAGTTGCACTAACGGCGCCTAGCACGAACGCTAATGACACCGTTTTGGCCACGCAGCCGGTCGCCACGATCAAGGATGCCGATGGCAACGTGGTCACCTCAGGCGCGCAGTCAACCCAGACGGTAACGCTGACCTCGACGGATGCGACCATCGCCGGCACGACCTCGATGGCTGCGGTTGCCGGTGTGGCCGACTTTGCCGGGCTAGGTGTCAAGCTGACCGGCTTGGTTGGCGCACGCAACCTCACCGCAACGATTTCTAACCCGAGCACCATCACCGGTGTCGCATCCGTGATCATCACACACGGTTCGGCCACCAAGCTGGCAGTTTCGACCCAGGCCGCCGGATTCGTGAACCGCAGTTCATTCACCACCCAGCCCGTCGTCACGGTTCAGGACGTTTCGGGTAACACGGTCACCAATGCAACGGATGCGGTTACCGCAGCGCTGACCGGTGCGACCTTGACCGGCACCTCCACTGTGAGCGCAGTCAACGGTGTAGCAACCTTTAGCGGACTCGCCAAATTCGGCACGGTCGGTATCAAGACCCTGACCTTTAGCGCGACCGGTCTCACCAGTGCTAGCCAATCGTTCACTCTGACCCACGGCGCCGCCTATCAGCTGGCAAACACGGTTTCGGGCACCCTCGTGAACGACACCGCTTTCGCAACCCAGCCGGTGGTAACAATCCAGGACCAAGACGGCAACACCGTTACGACCGGAACTCAGTCCACGCAGACCGTGACCCTGACCTCGACGGATGCGACCATCGGCGGCACCACCTCGATGGCCGCGGTTGCCGGTGTGGCCGACTTTGCGGGCAAGGGCGTCAAGCTGACCGGCTTGGTTGGCGCGCGCAACCTCACCTCGAGCATCTCGAACCCGAGCGCAATCGCGGCTAGCTCATCGGTCAGCCTCACCTTTGGTGCCGCAACAAAGTTGACCCTGGTCACCCCGGCAGCTGGCTTCGTCAACCGTGCAGCCTTCACCACTCAGCCGGTCGTTCAGGTTCAGGACGTCTCCGGCAACCTGGTGGGCAACGCGTCCACCTCGATTGTTGTGACTTCATCGACTGGCAACGGCGCAGTGCTCGGCGGCACGACCACCATGTCGGCTGTCAACGGCGTCGCTGACTTCGGTCAAAACCCGAGTGGGCTCAAGCTCAGTGGCGTGGTTGGCACATACACCCTCACCTTTGCCAAGGTCGGCGGCGGGCTAACCACGGCCAGCCAGACCGTCACACTCACCCACGCGTCGGCCGACCACCTCGTGGTGGTTACGCCAGCGGCGGGCTTCAACTCGGGTAGCGTGTTCGCGACTCAGCCAGTCGTGAACATCGTTGACGTCGACGGAAACCTGGTCACCACGGGTGTCGACTCGACGGCTACCGTAACCGCTGCACTGACCGGCTCAGGCACTGCGACCCTCGGCGGAACTGCCTCGGTCGCAGCCGTGGCGGGTGTGGTGACCTTCACCAACCTTTCGGCAACCGGCTCCTCGGGCAACTACACACTCGGTTACTCGATGACCGGCCAGGCTTCGGCAACTGCAATTACCTCTAACCAGTCGGTTGCCTTGGCAGCGGGTGCAGCTGTGGCCATCGTTATCACTCAGCAGCCGAGCACAGTTCAGACTCGTGCAACCATGACGCCGGCTCCGACCGTGAGCCTGCGAGACGCACAGGACAACGTGGTCACCGCCGACTCGACCTCGACCGTCACCGCTCAGCTGCTCGACTCGACCGGTGCGACTGTCGGAACCGAAGGTGCGCCGGTGACTGCCGCTTCGGGTGTTGTGACCTTCTCGAACCTCGCCTACCAGGCGCTGCCTGCCGATGGTTATCGCCTGCGATTCAAGTTGGTTTCGAATGGTGTGACCGCAACTTCGAGTGCATTCACCATCAACCCTGGTAACGCGACCGAACTGCGAATCACGACCCAGCCGGCGACCTTTGATCTGAACCTGAACCAGACCAAGACCGGCGAATTGCTTGCTGTTCAGCCAGTGGTCGCACTGTATGACCAAGACGGAAACCTGGTTACCACTACGAACACTGGTTCGGTCACCGTTTCGGTTGCCACCGGTGCGAATGGTTCGTTGGCCGAAGGTGCAACCACAGCCAACTTTGTCGGCGGTATCGCAACCTTCAGCGGGGTGAAGTTGACCGCGACACCGACGGTCGCATACAAGCTGAAGTTCGTGACAGGCGCTCTGACCTCAGCGAATTCGAACGACCTGGTTGTAACCCACAACGTCGCCGATCACCTGGCGGTGCAGCAGGGCTTCGCTGGTGGACGAGCCGGAGTCGGCTTCACCACACCGGCCAAGGTCCGCATCCTCGACCGCTACGGCAACGTGGTCAACACCGGCAGCCAGTCGAGCACGGTGATTCGCACCGCGGTTTCAACCGGCGGAAGCCTCATGGGAGGCACTCAGGTGCCAGCAGTTGCCGGTGAGGCCACCTTCTCGAGCCTGATTCTCGGTGGATCGACGGCAAGCAGTTACGCCATCACCTTCTCGACCACGAACTCGGCAATTACGGTTGCCCAGCAGACCGGAATTTCTCTTACCTTCGGTTACGGCGATCACATCGCGCTGCGCACTCAGCCAGCGACCGTGGTTGGTCAGAACCAGAGCGCCTCGGGTAGCGACCTGCTGGTCCAGCCGGTGGTCACCGTCCTCGACGCATACGGCAACCTGGTGACCGACGCCACTGACACCATCACGGCTTCGATTGTTTCGACGCAGGGGCTGACCCTCGCTGACGGCAGTGCGGCACGTTTGGTGAACGCCACGGTGGATGCGGTCGCCGGCGTGGCAACCTTCCAGCACCTCAAGCTGATCGGTCTGCCGGGCGTTGATTACACCCTGAGCTTCGAAGACTACGGCCTAAACCCAATCAGTGCCGCCGCGCCTATTCAGGTGATGCATGCTGCCGCCCACCACTTGACCGTGACCACCGCTCCGGCCGGTGGCAACGCAACCGGCAGCGATTTGGCAACACAGCCGGTCATCGAATTGCGTGACCAGTATGAGAACCTCGTCAGCACCAACTCGTCGCTGCAGGTCTCGGCCGCGATTAGCTCATCCACCGGTCTGACTCTGGCCGATGGCAGTGCCGCCCGGGTGTCTGGCTCGACCGCGACTGTGACCAACGGTGTCGCAACCTTCACCGCGCTCAAGCTATTCGGTCTGCCGAACACCGATTACCAGCTCACTTTCTCGGGTGCATCGGTCGCGAGTGCCGCGACGGCAAACAACATCCGCGTCACTTTCGCCGCTGCAGATCACGTGACCGTCACGCGCCAACCAGCCGCGAACGTGACTGGCTCGGCGCTTTCGACGCAGCCGATTGTTGAGATTCGCGACCAATTCGAGAACCTGGTTGCCGACTCAACCGCCACCGTGACTGCCTCGGTAATCGGCTCGGGTGCCGCGTTGACCGTGGCGGGCAACATCAGTGCCAGCGCTCTTGACGCCTCGGCCGTCGGCGGTGTCGTGGCCTTCAGCAATCTCGTGCTCACCGCAACTCCGGCAACGAGCTACCAGCTTCGTTTCGCAAGTGCTGGGCTCACAGCCGCGACCTCTTCAAACGTCAGCGTCATTCCAGACGCTCCGTATGCGCTCGAGCTGGTCACCCAGCCGGTAGGTGCCATCACCGGCGACGCCCTGCAGACCCAGCCGGTTATTCGTGTGGTCGACCGGTTCGGCAACACTGTTACTCAGGACAACTCAACAGTCGCAACGGTCGCTATCGGCTCGGGTGCCGGCGGTCGCATCTTCAAAGCTGGCTCGGCCGCACTGACCGCGACTGCCAACTCGGGCATCATCACGTTTGCCGGTCTCAAGTTCCAGGGTGTGCCGCTGCGCGACTACCGACTGAGCTTCACAAGCGGCAGCCTGAACTCGGCTACCTCGGCTGATATGCATGTTGTTCACGCGGCCGCATCCGCTCTGGTGATCGACACCGAAGGCGCAAGCTCAATCAGCGGCGACGCGTTCACCACTCAGCCGGTGCTCTCACTGCACGACTTTGACGGCAACCTGGCCACCAGCGACAGCTCGACCACGGTTACCGCGACCGTGACCACGACCGATGGTCAGCACGTGCTCACAAATGCGACGGCAACTGCGATCAACGGTGTCGTCACGTTCAGCAACCTGACCCTGGTCGGAACCCCGCACTTCGCCTACAAGTTGACCTTCTCAACCGGCTCATTCTCGGTCACCTCTGGCGTCTCGATCACTCTCCAGCACGCACGCCCAGCAGCCGTTGTAATGCAAAACGGTTCAACCGTAGCGGCGAACCTATCGGGTCAGGCGCTGACCAGCCAGCCAGTTCTTCGCGTGCTTGACCGCTTTGGCAACCTTGCCGAGACCGACAGCGCTACCGTGGTGACGGCATCCATTTTGAATGACGTGACCGGTTCGGTTAGCGGTCAGGTGACGGCAACGGCCAACAACGGAATCGTCACCTTCACTGGCCTGCGAACCGCGGGTGTGCCAGGAACCTCGTACCGAATCGCGTTCGCTGCGCTAAACGGCGTCACCCCGTTGACCGGTGTGAACTCGAACCAGTTCACCATGAGCAAGATTGCCGACGTCACCCTCGGCTACACCAACCAGGCGTATGTGCCAGTGGGTGCCAACGGAAACCTCGTCGCGCCAGCGTTTGCCACCGACAGTCCCGGTGTCGTTAGCTATGCAACCACAGCGGCAGCCAACATCTGTGTGGTCAACGCGACCACCGGTGTGATCTCGATCCGCGGTGTCGGTTCTTGCCCGGTCACGGCTTCGGTTGCCGAGACGACCTACTACCGAAGCAACTCGGCTAGCGCTACCCTCGTGATTTCGAAGGCCCAACAGGCTGCTGTGAACCTGGTCTTGGCCAACTCGGTTGATTACTGGTCGACGCTATCTGTGACCGCAAACGGTGGTAGCGGAAACGGCTCGATTGCCATCTCTACCAACGGCACCTGTTCGATTGTCGGCTCGACTCTGATTCCGGGTGATGCCGGATCACTCTGCCAGGTCACGGCAACTCGAGCTGGCGATGCAAACTACCTCCCAGAGTCTTCTGAGACCCGCGTGGTCACGGTGAACAAGATCAACCAGGCTCCGCTTGCGCTCGCCAACGCTGCCACGGTCACCGTCGGCGATCTGACCCTGTTCACTTCGGGTGGCTCTGGTTCGGGCGCGGTCAGCTACTCGCTGGTTTCGAGCGGCACCGCCGGCTGTTCCATCTTGGGTGACGTGCTCACCGCGGCAGCTAACGGAACCTGTTCGGTTCGCGCCACCAAGGCTGCGTCGACCAACTTCAACGCGACCACCAGCGCCACCCAGGTGATCACCGTGAACAAGCTCGTCCAGAGCGTGATGTTCACCTCACTCGTCCCGATGTACCCGACGGTCAATGGCGCATACTCGATGACGGCCACTTCAACCAGCCGTCTCGACGTGACCTACTCGGTAACCACCGGTGCCGGCACCGTTTGTGCCATGGATGCCAACAACGCAAGCCAGGTCAACTTCTTGGCCGCGGGCACCTGTGTGGTCCGTGCGCTTCAGGCTGGCAACGCTCAGTATGCGTCAGCATCAACCACGCAGACGATTGAAATTGGTCAGCTGAACCAGTCGATCACCATGCCGATGCTCGCCGATCTAACCTTCGGGGCAGCTCCGTTCCCGCTGCGCGCAAACAGCAACTCGGGTCTGCCGGTTTCGATCGCGGTTGGTCCGCACACCACCAATTCGGCCTGTACTTTCTTGGCTGGTGTGGTCACCATTCGGGCCGCGGGTGTCTGTGAATTGATTGCCGATCAAGCCGGTAACAACACGTACGCGGCCGCCACCTCTGTCGTGCGCAGCTTCACGATTTCACCTGTCGCCGCCGGTGCACCGTACCTGGTTGCCGCATCGGCCACCGACAAGGCGTTCACCGTTACCTACACCGCACCGAGCTACACCGGTGGTTCAGACATCGTTGGTTACAAGCTGGTAGTCACCGATGCTCAGGGAAATGAGTTCACCAACGAGGCATGTCCGGTTTCGGGCACTCCGTTGAGCTGTTCGGTTATTGGTCTGACCAATGACATTGCCTACACCGCAAAGATTGCCGCCATCACCGCATACGGCGTTGGCGACTTTAGCAACTCGTCGCTGCCGCAAACTCCAGCTCTTGCGCCGCTGGCGGTATCGAGCATCAAGGCGTTCAACCAGGCCGGAAACCTCGCGGTCACCTGGGATCTTCCAGCGGCTCTCGACTCGCAATTCACCAGCTACGAGGTCTATGTGGCCGCGATTGGAACTGACTTCGGTTCGACTCCGGTCGACTCGGTCACCACGTTCAACACGACATCGGTACTGATTCCTGCCAGCGCCCTGCCGGCTTTGGTCGCGGCCCCTGCTGACCAGCTCACCAACGCGAGCCTGCGCGGCGCCGCGATCGCATCTGGTTTCGGTCGCGCCAACCTGCGACCTGCTGCGGTGCCGAGTGTTACTCCGACACTGGCCGCTCCAACCATTGCCGGTTACAAGGTCAAGATCATCACTCGTACCGCTTTGAGTGCGGTCGAGATGGCTGGCAACACGAGCCAGGCGGTCAACATTCCTGCCAGCGTTCCAGGTGCACCAAACTCGCTGACGGTTGGCAAGCAGGCCGATGGCACGCTGTGGATTTCTTGGTCGGCACCGACCAGCGATGGCGGTTTGGCCATCATCGACTACGAGGTCACCGTCAACGGACAAGTACTGTGCCCAGCCAACACAGTGCTGATGTGCATCATGCCAGCGGTTTCGCAGGGCATCACCTACAACGTTGCCGTGGTGGCTAAGAACTCAGCCGGTGCGGGTCTGGCAACATCGCAAACCTTCTTTGAGGCCGTTCCTCGCGCGCCGGTAACACCGACCCCAACCTTGACGCCGACGCCGACTTTGACGCCAACTCCGACGGCAACCGTCACCCCTAAGCCGACCAAGAAGCCTACGGTCAAGCCGACGGTCAAGCCGAGCGTTAAGCCAAGCGCGCCGTCGGCAGCAACGCCAGAGCCAACGGGCAGCGCGTCACCGACCGATACGGCAACACCGACCGACTCGGCAACTTCGGCGCCGAGCGACAGCGCTTCGGCTTCACCAAGTGACTCGACTGCACCTCAGGCAACTGACCAGCCGGTGATTCCTGGCGCTGCTCCAGACGACAACGCACCTTCTGAGCCATACAACCCAATGGGCGACCCGGCTTCGATCAAGCACGTCACGAACACCATCGGTGGGGCGGCTGCCATCGCGGCATCGATTGCTGCCGCCGCTGCCGCCGCAGCGGCTGGTGCTGCTGCCGCGGGCGCTGCTGCGAGCGCTGCCGGTTCCGCAGGTTCTGCCGCTCGCTCGGCTTCGGGTGGAACGGGTGGTTCTGGCGGCTCGGGTGACTCGGGTCCGGGTTCGATTTCGAACATTGACACCACTCACGAACAGTATGAGCTTCGCCGTCGAGGTCGGGGTGACCGTTGGAGAATCTGGCGTCGCCGGTGGATGACCCTGTTTGATGACCTCACCATCAAACTGGTTAAACTCACCGCGCACGGCTCGAGCCTGACCAGCCGCATCGTGGTCGATGGCGCATACCTTCGTGCCGGTTTGGGCATCTTCTCGGTCGTGCCAACCCTTGCGGCAACGAGTCTCGCGGTCGCCGCGCTCATGATCAACGGCAGCGACATCAAGACGCCTTACTGGCCGCTGTTTGTGGCGATTGCCGTTATCGGTGTTCTGGATGTGCTCGCGGGCACCATCGCCATGGCCGTCTTTGTGATCGGCAGTTTGATGTTTGGCAACTTTGCAGGTCTAAATGACATCCGTCTGCTGCTCGGTGTCGTGATCGTCGGCTACGGCCCAGCCCTGCTGGCTAACGCTTTCCGCGAATTCCGCAAGGCCCCAGAACGAGGCACGAACTACTGGTGGGAGCGCCTCGTCGACCTCGGCGTGCTGCCGTTCGTTGGCGCTTGGACCACTTCGGCCATGATTTCAACCCTTCCGGCTCTCGCTGGCATCACCCTTCCGGTGGCGAACCACGTGAACGCATTCTCGATTGCTGTAGCCGCGGCAACTGCCGCTCGAGTGCTCCTTGAAGAGCTGGCTGCCCGCGTCGTCCCTGAGCGACTCGACCGACTTCACCCAACCGAGGTTCCACACGTTCACCACTTTGGCCGTTGGGCCGCACTGGTTATTCGCCTCGGAGTCTTCGTGTTCGTGACTGCCGCATTGATGGGCAACGACTGGCGCACCTGGTTCGGCAGCATCCTGTTCTGTGTTCCGGTAGTTCTCGGTTGGTACGCCGACAAGTTCCCAAACTATCCGTGGCTGTGGCGCATCCTGCCGAACGGTATTCCGGGTCTGGCCTTCACGTTGCTGCTCGCGAATTTCAGCACCTGGCTCATCGGTCTCTGGTTGGGTGCGACTCCCGACTTTGCTCTTTGGTCGTTTGCGCTCCTTCCGATTCCGATGTTGGGGCTGACTCTGTTGCACATCATCGGACGCCACGGTGAGGACGACGAGGTGCGCTGGATCCATCGACCAGGCATGGTTTGGGTTTATCGCATCGGTGGCGTGGTTATGCTTATCGCGACCATGAAGCTAGCCGGAATTTTCTAATGCCAAAACGCACAAAGCCTCGCAAGGCTTCATCGCTTCGCGCCGCGCAGGCGATGTCGGATGTATCAACCGCCGCGTCAACCCGCAGGCGCAAGGTGACGCGCAGCGCATCCATCATTGTGGTTTTGGCCTTGGTCGCCACCATTTTGGTCGGCGCTCTCGCTTCGAGCCCGGCAAAAGCAGCTGTGCCCGTTTCTTCTGGGGGCCATACCGTGCAGGTTGCTGAGCTAAAGACGGCAACTAGCGAACCCGACACCGACGGCGACGGCATTCCAAATAACGCTGACCCGGATATCGATGGTGACGGAATAATCAACGGAGTTGACCCTGATATCGATGGTGACGGGCTGCCTAACGGCAGCGATGGCGACCCGGCAAACACCAACGGAACCGAGTCGAACCCAACAAAACCGGCCCCTAACGCCACATTGCCTCGGTTAATTCCCAAAGAGTTTGACACTCCAGCCGGTCGGGTTGTCCTCGCACTGCTTATCCTTGGAGCGGGAACCGTAACGATCTGGGTTCGCAGAAAGCGCAACAAGTAATTTGAGCAAGACAATCGCCAACGCAATCACTCAACGTGAGCGTTGGAAGTACATCCTCATTCTGGGCGGGTTGCTATCGATGCAGCCGTTTGCTCTCGACCCATATCTGCCAGCCGCGCCGAGTGTGGCCGCAACCTTTGGCGCACCTGATTCTCAAGTTCAGCTCACCATGAGCGCGCTGACTCTGGGCTTCGCCCTCGGGCAGTTGATCACTGGTCCGCTTTCAGATTCCCTCGGTCGCAGACGCCCGATCATTGTTGCGGCGGCACTCTATGTGGTGGCCGGAATTCTGGTTTTCAGCGCCCCAAATATCGTCATATTTGCGGTGGGACGAGTCCTGCAGGGTGTCTCCGGGGCCGCGATTCAGGTGGTTGGCAACGCCGTCATGCGTGACCTTTACGCTGGCACAGCGCTCATGAAGATGATGTCGCGCGTGTTCCTCATCCAGGCGCTTTCTTGGTTCATCGGTCCGCTCGGCGGAACCATTCTGCTGAACTACGTTTCGTGGCGTGAAATGACGCTGATCATCGGCGCTTACGGACTCATTCTTCTGGTTGTTGGTGCGCGCTATTTGCCCGAGACCCTGCACCGAGAATCCCGAGCCGAACGCGAGGGATTCGCCGCCATGCTGCAACGATTTGGACGCGTCTTGCGAGACCGACCCTACGTCGGCATCGTGTCCATCGGTGTTCTCAACAGCGTCGCTCTGTTTGGCTACCTGTCGGTCATGCCATTTGTTTATCAAAACAAGTTCGGCTTCGCCGGCAGCGAGTACGGCTATTTCTTCGTGCTCAACTCGGCCTCGGCCTATGTTGGCGTTCAGGCCATCGCCTGGCTGGCTCGCAAACTCCAGCTCAAATGGGTCGTTTTGGTGATCCTGAGTGCCCAGTTGGTCATCGGTTTTGCCATCTTCTGGGCCGGCACAAGCAACGCATCGTTCCCGACGCTTCAGGCCGCGCTGATGGCCTTCACATTCTTTATGGGAGGCTCGTTCGCGCCGCTCGGCACACTCGCTCTCACTCGGCACGGTCACGAGGCTGGCACGGCGGCGGCCCTCAATATGGTCCTCGGGTCACTCGGTTCAACCATCGCTGCCCCGATGTATGCGAATCTCGGCACACAGAACAGCCTGGGCCTTGGCCTCATGATCATGGGTTGCTACGCGGTGGCCATTGCTGTGCTCTTCAGCGTGGTTCGGCCGCGCCAGCTCGAGTCGATCTAAGCGGATCCTTCGTAACAAACCGCACGAAACAATCGCTGCGGTTCTGGGCAACTTAGACTCGCAACATGGCAACGATTCTGATTGGTCATGGTTACACGAACACCCGCCCGGAAGGGCATTGGCAGCGCCGCACCGCGATAACGTTGCGCCAAGCAGGGCACCAGGTTCAATACCCGCAGTTTCCAAATCCAGCTGCCCCGGATGTGCAACTCTGGCAAGAGCTGCTTATCGCTGAGGCGAGTATTGCTGCCGAGACCAAGCCAGACGAACTTATTTTTATCGGGCACTCACTCGGCTCAGTGAACTGGATTCTGGCTGCCGGCAGGGGAGCCTTGCCGATTATTTTCGACCGCGTCCTGCTTGTTGCACCGGCTGCACCGGAGCTCCTCGGGGCTATTCCCGGTTACGACCTAGACCTTGGCAGGCAAGACTTCGTGAGTAACGTGCGAGCTTCGGCCAAGGAGCTCGTCCTGCTCGGAAGTGATTCGGACCCCTGGTCGCCGCGCGGAATCCAGGCGACCTTCGGTGATGCGCTCGGTATCGAAGCTCGCATTTTTGAAGGTGCCAAACATTTCAGCAAGGACGACGGCTTCGGGCCTTGGCAGGGCGTGCTCGATTGGGTTGCCGACAGCGGAGCCGACCTGACGTTACGCTAGAGGCAAGCTCCCGATTCTCCCCACGGAGCAGGCGAAACAACAGGAACATCAATGAGGATCCTCTTAGTCGGCGCCGGTGGCGTCGGTGACGCAATTGCCAAGGTCGCGGCCAAGCGCGATTTTTATGAACTTATCGTCGTCTCCGACTATGACTTCAGTCGAGCCGAACGCACCATTGATTGGATTCGCAATCGACACGGCGAGGCAAAGGCCAGCAGGTTTCTGGCTGCCAAGATTGATGCCTCGAGTGCGGCAAATGTTGCCGAATTGGCTCGCAATCACAACATCACGCATGTGGTGAACGCAGTCGAACCGAAATTCCTGCCAACCGTCTTCAGTGGCGCCTTCACCGCAGGTGCCAACTACATCGACATGGCTATGAGCTTGTCCGAACCACACGAAACCGACCCCTTCCACCAGCCTGGCATCAAACTCGGTGACGCCCAGTATGCGGTTCACGACCAGTGGGAGCGCGCGGGTCGTTTGGCCCTCGTCGGAGTCGGTGTCGAACCAGGGCTTTCAAACGTCTTTGCTCGTTACGCCGCAGATCACCTGTTCAGTGAGATTGATGAAATCAGCGTCAAGGACGGCTCAAACCTTTCGGTCACGGATGACCAGGGCAACGAGATCTTCGCTCCGAGCTTCTCGATTTGGACGACCATCGAGGAATGCCTCAACCCGCCAGTGCTGTTCGACCGCTCACGCGGCTGGTACACCACGGCTCCGTTCAGCGAACCCGAAATCTTTGAGTTCCCAGAAGGTATCGGCTCAGTTGAGTGCGTGAACGTTGAACACGAGGAAGTCACCATGCTTCCGCGTCACATCCGTGCCAATCGGTTTAATTTCAAGTATGGCCTCGGGCGCGAATTCATCGAGGTTCTGAAGCTGCTGCACAAGCTGGGACTCGATAAGACCAAGCCGCATCGTGTGCGCTCGGCACAGGGACCTGTGGATGTCGCACCGCGCGATATGGTTGCCGCGGTGTTGCCTGACCCTGCCACGATCGGTCCGCGTATGACCGGCAAAACCTGTGCTGGGGTGCTGGTCACCGGTAAGGACTTCGACGGCAAGGACCGCGCGACCTATCTTTACCACGTGGCCGATAACGCGGAGACCATGGCCGAGTACAACGCTCAGTGCGTGGTTGCCCAGACCGCTTTCAACCCGGTGATTGCGCTCGAACTCATGGCGCAGGGAATCTGGCGCGGAGCGGGTGTGCTTGGTCCAGAGGCATTCGACGCCAAGCCGTTCCTCGACCTGATGTCATCCACCCACGGCTACAACGAGCGCTGGGTTGCCCAGGAACGGCTCCCGGCTAGCCCACTTCGTCATCCGTAATTTGAATCATGGTTGCCCGCGACTCGAAAATCACCGACCAGTATGACGTCGTCGTCATCGGTTCTGGCTTCGGCGGGTCGGTCGCGGCGCTTCGGCTGACCGAGAAGGGCTACCGCGTTCTGGTGCTCGAGGCAGGTTCCCGTTTCGCTGACCAGGACTTCGCGAAAAACAGCTGGAACTTGCGAAAGTACCTGTTTTTTCCGCGCTTGGGGCTGAAGGGCATTCAGCGCATCGATCTGCTCAGCAACGTTCTGATTATGTCGGGTGCCGGGGTTGGCGGTGGTTCGCTGGTCTATGCCAACACCCTGTATCGACCTCCTGTCGAGTTTTTCAAAACCGGGTCATGGGCCGGTATGCGTGACTGGCAAACCGATCTTGCGCCACACTACGCCACCGCCGAAAAGATGCTCGGTGTGGTTCAAAATCCGTTCTTCTCGCCGGCCGATCTGGTGCTCAAGCGCGCTGCCGAACGGGGTGGCTACGGTGATTCGTTCAGGCTCACTCCCGTCGGGGTCACCTTCGAGGTGCCTGCCGATGCACCCGGGCGAGACCCGCACTTTGGTGGTCTTGGTCCGGCGAGAAGCGCCTGCATCAACTGTGGCGAGTGCATGACCGGATGCCGCCACGGAGCC
>JAGWTM010000077.1 GCA_028868975.1 Actinomycetales bacterium | reverse complement strand
GCATCCACATCAAAGAATTTGGCCAACCCTGAAACCGGCCCGCCGGATGTGTTCATGTATGAACCGGGTTTCGCAAGAATCAGCTTCGGTCCGCCGAACCCGAGTCGAGCTTCCGCGACTGCGGCGTTGGCCTTGTGCGCTTTGAAGGCCACCCCCAGACGGTCTGCCAGCACACCCAGCACCATCTGCCCCACGTTGTGACGGTTGCCTGAATAGCCGGGCCCGGGATTACCGAGCCCGACTACCAGCCAAACGTCATTGCTCATTCGAGCGTGCTCCTATTGAGCGGTTACCTGATGGGCGAGATTACTCGCCAGCAAGCTCTTCTGAGTGAGCAGCCTTCGACTCGAGGATCGAAACGACAAGCTCATCCTTAGCGAGGTCCATCTTCACACCAGCAGGCAGAACGACATCTGCGGCGGTGAAGTGGGTGCCGGCAGCTGGCTTGTTGATGTGAACCTCAACAAACTCAGGAATAGCGTGCGAAGGCGCCTCAAGCTTTACGGTCTTGTGCTCAACATCAACGATGGTTCCGCTAAGAACTTCACCGACAACGTGAACTGGAACCTCAACGTGAACCTTCTCACCCATGACAACGACGATGAGGTCGATGTGCTCGATGACCTGGGTCACTGGGTCCTTGCTCGCGCTCTTGACGAGAACGAGGTTTGACTTGCCTTCGATGTCGAGGTCTAGGAATGCGTTCTTGTGACGCAGAACTAGAGCGATCTCGTGAGCTGGGAGGGTGATGTGCTGTGGCTCGCTGCCGTGACCGTAGATCACTGCAGGAGTGCGGCCGGCTGCACGAGCCTGACGTGAAGCGCCCTTACCGAACTTGGTACGGATTTCGGCCTTCATCTTGATTGCGTCGCTCATTGCGAAACTCCTTCTTTGCTTCAGATTTGAAATCAACTCAAGCGGTGTCCGCGAGGATTACTGGCAAAGAATTCGCCTAAAAATGCCCCGTCGATAACGGCCGCAATCGATTCCGAAGAAATTGGATTTTGGCCCTCGCCGTTGTCTGAAACCAGTCTAGCGTGCGAGCCGACCTCGAAGCAACGCGCGAAGAGCGACGGCGACAATCAAAATCGTTGAACTCACCGCAAAAGCCGGCCCGGGAACACACATCGCCAGAGTGAGGCAAAGCGCGATGCCGAGCACTGGCGCGACGCGTCCGACCGGAGTCATTTTGCGCCCCGACACCGAATCGACCGCGCTCATGAAACACACGCTCAGGTGCGCCACGGCGTAATAAAACAGGACGGCGAATGAGCTAAAACCGATGGCCCACGCCAAGTTATCGGCCAGCAACACCAGCGCGGATGCGCCGAGCGCGATGGCAACCTCTGACACCCAAGGTGACCCGAATCGATTGCGTGCCTCAAAAAGTTTCGGCAGCTCACGGTCTGCGGCCATCTCGGCCGCGGTCCTCGAGACACCGGCAAGCAGAGCCAAAATCGAGCCGAGCGTTGCAAGAATCACTACCGGCAAGACAATCCAACCCAGACCTGGGCTAATTTGATCAAAGAAAGCCACGAAGGGGGCTTCCGAAATCGCCAAATTCGTGCCGAGCCAGCTCTGCAGCACAAACAGCACGCCGAAGTAGAGAATCGTCACCGCGGTCAGCACGATAACGATGGCGCGCGGAATGTTGCGTTTGGCATCGCGCACCTCGTTACCCAGAGTGGCAACGCGGGCGTAACCCGCGAACGCAAAGAAAAAGATTGAGGCTGCGGTGATCACATACCAGCTGGGGTCACTCGGAAGCATGATTCGCGGCTCAGCAATCGGAGTCACCGGCAACACCAAGCCAAGCAAAACGGTCGCGAAAACAAAGCTGGTCGTTACCCCGGCAAGCACAGCCGCGACACCCGCTGTGCGCTGAATGCCGAGCACGTTGATGACCGTCATAACCAAAATTGCGACTATTCCGACCCACTTGCGTGCCGGCGCATAAACGTACTCCCCCAGGGCCAAAGCGATTGCCGCAATAGACCCGATTTTGCCGGCCACAAACGCAAAGCCGGCCGCAAACGACCAACCATCGTTCAAAAACACACGGGCGTAGGCATAGGTTCCGCCAGGGCGATCAATGATCCTGGCCAATCTATAAACCGAGGATGAGTTCAGCGCCGCCACCAGTGCCGCCAATGCCAGTGCTGCCCAGACCCAGCTGCCGGCAAGCAGGTATCCCTCACGGAAAACCACGAAAACACCAGCCCCGAGCATCGAGGCCAACCCGATCGCGACGGTGCCGAAGAGCCCTACGGTTTGACGGTTAGACATCAGAATAAAAACGCTCTGCGTGAAGTGGTCGACACCGGGTCGAGCTCTTATCGACTACGCGTGACCGGGGAACAGCTTGTTGACCGAGTCATCACCGAAGACGGCCTTGATTGCCGAGGCAATCAGCGGCGCGATCGACAGCACGGTCAGGTTGTCAAACATCTGGTCAGGGCGAAGTGGCAGTGTGTTGGTAACAACCACTTCATCAACGACACCCGATGACAAACGCTCGGCGGCAGGGTGAGAGAACACGGCGTGAGTTGCAGCCACGATGACCTTGGCGGCTCCGTTGTTCTTGAGCGCCTTCGCGGCGGCCACAATCGTGCCCGCGGTGTCAATCATGTCGTCGACCAAAAGACACGTGCGACCCGAGACATCACCAACGAGTTCGTGAGCCTCAACCTGATTTGGCTTGTCAGGATCACGGCGCTTGTGGATGATTGCCAACGGGGTGCCGAGTCGTTCGGCCCAAATGTCGGCAACTCGAACGCGGCCCGAGTCAGGTGACACAACGGTCAGGTTCTCGGTCGCATACTTTTCGCCAACATAATCAGCGAGCATTGGCAAAGCCCACAGGTGGTCAACCGGGCCATCAAAAAAGCCCTGAATTTGAGGCGTGTGCAAGTCGACCGACATGAGACGGTTTGCGCCCGCCGCCTTGAATAGGTCTGTCATTAGTCGAGCCGAAATTGGCTCGCGTCCCTTGTGCTTCTTGTCTTGGCGAGCGTAAGGGAAAAACGGAGCAACCACGGTGATTCGCTTGGCTGAGGCACGCTTGAGGGCATCCACCATCAGCAGTTGTTCCATGACCCAGTTGTTGATGCCGTTGGCGTGCGACTGAATGACGAACGCATCGACACCTCGAACCGACTCTTCGTAACGCACAAAGGTCTCACCGTTGGCAAAGTCGTACGCGGTGGTTGGCAGCAGGCGCGTGCCGAGAAGTTCGGCCACCTCTTCGGCGAGTGCGGTGTGCGCGCGACCACTCACGATCACTAATTTCTTCTCGTTGTGGAGAGTGATTTCGCCCATTTTTGCTCGCCCTTTGTTTTGGTGTTTAGTTCTCGGTTGAATTCTTTTTGGCTGCCGCTTCGGCCGCGGCTGCAGCGGCACTGCCCGGCCGCTTCTCGATTACCCAGTCTGCGATGTTGCGCTGCGGGGCAACGTTCATCGCAAGTTCGCCAGCGGCCACGCTGCGTCGAACCACGGTCCCCGCGGCGGTGTACGCGCCATCCGCGATTTCGATCGGAGCCACGAACACGTTGTGGGATCCGGTGCGAACGTGCGAACCGATACTGCTGCGGTGCTTCTTGACCCCGTCGTAGTTCGCAAAAATCGTGCCGGCACCGATGTTGCTTTCGACTCCGATTTCGGCATCGCCGACGTAACTCAGGTGAGGCACCTTTGAACCGGCGCCAATCTTGGCGTTCTTGGTCTCGACGAAGGTTCCGATCTTGCCATCAGCGCCCAAATCGGTGCCTGGACGAAGGTACGCGAATGGCCCAACCGAAGCGCCATCGCCGATGCGCGAACCAGTCGCGTGAGCCTTGATAACCGTCGCCCCAGAGCCGACTTCGGTGTCAACCAAAACCACTTCTGGACCAACGACCGAACCTTCACCGATTACGGTCATTCCCGATAGGTAGGTACCCGGCTTGAGGGTCACATCCTGACCGAGCTGCACGGTTACATCAATCCAGGTTGAAGATGGGTCTTGAATAGTCACACCAGCGAGCTGCCAGGCCTGGCAGATGCGGCGGTTCAGTTCGGCGGCAACCTCGGTTAGTTGAACGCGATCGTTGATGCCCGCTACCAACCAGTTATCGGTGACCGGGATGCCTTGGACGTCAAAACCCTCGGCTAGCAACTCGGCGGCTACATCGGTGAGGTACTTCTCACCCTGGGCATTGTGCAGCCCGATGCGGCTGAGCGCTGTGCGCAGGTGCTGGGCGTCGAAGACATACACACCGGCATTTACCTCGCGAATATCGAGCTGCTTTTTTGAAGCGTCACGGTGCTCGACAATCTTCAGGAAGCTGCCATCGCTGGTGCGAACCACGCGTCCGTAACCGGCCGGGTCATCGAGGA
>JAGWTM010000021.1 GCA_028868975.1 Actinomycetales bacterium | reverse complement strand
ACGTGAAAAGGTTGGCTTTTTCGAAGCGGTGCGACAAGCATTTCTAAGCATGGCTGAGGCTGAGCCGAATCGCTGGTTGGTAGTGTCAGCCTCGCAGACCGTGGATGAAATGCAAGTTCAGATTCGTGCTCGCGTCAATCAGTTGCTGGGGTAGTCCGTGTCGGGTTCCAAGGTAAGCACCTCAGGCGTTTGGGCCGAACTACTCGGGCAAGACGAGGCCGTTGCCCAGTTGCAGCAGGCGGTGGCAAACCGCGAGCAAGGCGTCCACCATGCTTGGCTATTGACCGGTCCGCCCGGTTCAGGGCGCTCAAATCTAGCCCACGCGTTTGCGACGGCGTTGCTATGCCCAGCCGGTGGCTGCGGAACCTGTCACGTCTGCCAACTTGCCGCTGCTGGGACGCATCCCGATATTTCAGTCTTGGCGACCGACAAAATTGTGATCAGCATCGATGAGGTTCGAAAGTTGGTCGCCGACTCACAATTCGGCGGTTCGATGGGCAAGTTCCGCATCATGATCATTGAGGACGCCGATCGCATGGCCGAACGCTCGTCCAACGTCTTGTTGAAAGCACTCGAAGAGCCACCCCTGGGGACAATTTGGTTGCTGTGTGCCCCGAGTGAGGCTGACATGTTGCCGACGATTCGCTCGCGCGTTCGTAGGGTCGGATTGAAGGTTCCATCAGTCAGCGAGGTTGCGCGATTGCTAACCGAACGTGATGGCATCGAACCAAAACTTGCGTTGCAGGCCGCTGCCGAAGCGCAGTCGCACATTGGCATGGCGCGGCGTTTAGCTACCAGCCACGAGGCAAGAAGTCGACGACGCGAGAGCCTACTTGCGGCACTCCACATCAACGGAGTCACCGCAGCCGTCAACGCTTCGAGTCAGTGGCTTGAAGTGGCCAAGAAGGACGCAGATGCGCTGACCGAGGAGCGTGACGCGGCCGAGAAGGCCGAGTTGCTTAAATCGCTCGGTGTTACCGACGGAGACTCTGTGCCGTCGAACCTTCGAGTCGACATAAAGAACTTAGAAGAGTCGCAAAAGCGTCGTGCCGCTCGTAGCTTGCGCGATGGTATCGATCGAATCCTGGTTGACCTACTTGCGCTCTATCGAGACATCCTCACTATTCAATTGCAAGCCGCGGCACCTCTGGTGAACGAAGACTTGCGCGGTGTGATCCAAGATGTCGCCGCCAAATCGACTGCCGCTCAAACGATCGCCAAGCTCGACGCCGTATCGCTGGCACGAACCAGACTCGAATCGAACGGCCGCGATATTTACATCTTGGATGCCCTTGCGGTTTCTCTCAGGAACGGTCATTAGGTTTCTCCTATGGTCAGATTTCATCGCTTGATTGCCACAGGAGTTGCATCGTTTCTGACAGTTGTCCTCACCGGCTGTGCGGGTTTCTTCGGGCTATCGGCTGTGCCAGCCGAAACTCCCGCAATCGCAGCGACTGCCAAGGCGCTACCCGTTGTCGACGCCAATTTGCCGACTGCCTTGACGAAGTACTACAAGCAGAAGCCAACCTGGAAGCCCTGCCCGAATAACAAAAGTTCAAAGTGCGGCACGATTCTGGTTCCGACAAATTGGGCCAAACCGAGCGGATCAAGCCTCAAATTGGCTGTTGCGTGGCGGCCAGCAGACAAATCGAAACCATTGGGCTCGATTCTTTTCAACCCTGGTGGACCAGGTTCACCGGCCTACGACTGGATTGCCGAACCGGGCGACGGAGTCGGTACGGCCAATCTGCGCTCGAATTACAACATCGTCGCATTCGACCCGCGCGGGGTCGGTCGAAGCCAGCCGACCGTTAAGTGTCTAGACGCCAAAGGCAACGATGAACTCTTCTACGGCGATCAAACGCACCCGATCGGGTCGCCTGAAGACCTCGCCGAATCGCGTGCCAAAACCAAAGCCTTCATCGATGCCTGTGTGAAAAATACTGGCCCAGCAATTCAATTTGTAGACACCGTTTCAGCCGCTCGGGATATGGATGTAATCCGCGCAATCTTCGGTGATTCGAGGCTGAATTATCTGGGTTACTCATACGGCACCTACCTGGGCACCATCTATGCTGCGCAGTATCCGAAACGCGTCGGGCATCTGGTTCTCGATGGTGCCATCGACCCGACCGTTAGTGATTACGACCAGTCGTTCTATCAACTCAAGGGGTTCGACAGTGCGCTGAAGGCCTACCTTGCCGACTGCCTCGCGAACAAGGGATGCCCTTTTACGGGGTCAGTTGCCCAGGCCGAGGCAAAAATCGCATCCTGGTTGCGGGGACTCGAAACTGATCCGATTCCTGCAGGTGGCACTCGCAAGCTAACTGTTTGGGCAGCCGAGACTGGGCTCATCATGAGTCTCTACTCGAACAGCTACTGGAAGTACGCGACCGACGCATTCACCGAGGCCTTCAGCCAAAACACCGGCCGCTCCTTCATGCAGTTGGCGGATTTTTACTACGACCGCAATCAAGACGGCACATACGCGACCAACCTCATGGAGGCCAACATCGCAATCGCCTGCATGGATGCGCGGAGCGAATGGAACCCGACCGAGGTTGCCAAGCAAAACGCGCGCGTGGTTGGCGCATCCACGGTCTTCGGTCGGTACTGGCAAAACGGTGCATTGACCTGCTCCATGTGGCCTTACCCGCTTGCCAAAAAGCCAGCTGACCTCACGGCCAAGGGTTCGGCGAAGATTCTGGTTATCGGCACTACGAATGACCCGGCGACTCCTTACGCGCAGGCTCAGGCGTTAGCGAAGTTGCTCAGTGGGGGAGTCATGGTGACCTACAACGGCGAGGGTCACACCGCATACGGTCGATCTAATTCGTGCATCGATAAGACGGTTGACCGCTATTTCATCAACAACCTGGTGCCGACTTCCGACCCTCAGTGCTAGAGGCTTCGAGGCCAGCAGGTTTCGAAGGTGAGCCAACGTATTCCCAGAATTCGTTACATTCAAATAACGAATTATTTTCTAATTTGAGTTCGGCGTTTTCGCTCCGGCAACTTCGCTAGATTGACGAGTGGAGCGCCCCCAGCGTGCCAGCTCGCGCAAAGATGCGCGGGCTCTTCTTTTGAACATTGGAGTTCAATGGGATCGACAGAACAAGAGAGGGTTTGGGAAGAAGCCCAAGCGTCTCCTGAGTTCCAGGCCCTAAAACGCAAGTTCCGTAACTTCGCTTTCCCGCTTACGGTCGCGTTTTTGGTTTGGTATTTCGCATATGTACTACTAACAGCCTTTGCCCGTCCTTGGGTGTCGCAGGAGGTTGTTCCACACATCAACATCGCCTTCATTCTTGGCGTTCTGCAGTTCGTTACCACCTTCTTGATTGCCTGGCTCTACGAGCGTCACTCGAGCAAGCACCTGGATGACGCGTCAGAAGCTTTGAAGTCAAAGGTTGAGAAGGAGCTAGGCCTCTAATGAACGTCTCATCGACAACTCTCAGTTCCATCCTTTTCGTTAGCTTTGTGGCCATCACCCTTCTGGTTGTGTGGCGCGCAAGCCGCAGCACCAAGAAGGCATCCGACTTCTATGACGGTGGCGCTTCATTCTCGGGATTCCAGAACGGTCTAGCAATCGCCGGTGACTACATGTCGGCCGCCTCGTTCCTGGGCATCGCCGGTACCATCGCGCTGTTCGGCTACGACGGCTTCCTCTACTCAATCGGCTTCCTGGTTGCCTGGCTGGTCGCGCTTCTGCTGATCGCGGAGCCGCTTCGCAACTCGGGTCGATTCACGATGGGTGACGTCCTGGCCTTCCGTATGCGTCAGCGCCCGGTCCGAACCGCATCGGCAGTTTCAACCATCATCGTGTCAATCTTCTACCTCTTGGCTCAGATGGTTGGTGCCGGTGCTTTGGTTTCATTGCTTTTGGGCATCACCGACCCAGCCACTAAGAACCTCATCATCGTTGGCGTTGGAATCCTGATGATTCTGTACGTAACTATCGGTGGCATGAAGGGCACCACATACGTTCAGATCATCAAGGCTTTCTTGCTCATGATCGGTGCAGCTCTGCTCACGTTGCTTGTGCTCGCGCACTTCCACTTCAACGTTGCTGAACTGCTCGGTGCGGCTGCAGAAAACAGCGGCAAGAAGGATGCGTTCCTCCAGCCTGGCCTCAAGTTCGGTAAGGACGTCTTCCAGGCTGACGGGGTTACCCTCGACGCTGCCAAGACTCTGTTCAGCCGTCTTGACTTGATCTCGCTGGGTCTGGCACTCGTGCTCGGAACCGCTGGTCTTCCTCACATCCTCATCCGTTTCTACACCGTTCCAAACTCAAAGGCTGCTCGTAAGTCGGTTAACTGGGCGATCGGAAACATCGGTGTGTTCTACCTCATGACCATTGCTCTTGGTTTCGGTGCAGCTGCCCTGGTTAGCCGCACGACTCTGTTCCGTGGTTACAAGGTCAACGATGCTGGCTGTGTAATCGACAAAGAAGGTAACCAGATTGGCGATGCCTGCACCACGCTCGACCACCTCAAGGATCTTTCGCCTGACCTCAAGAAGGCGCTTGTTCCAATCGACCCATCGGGTAACGTTGCAGCACCTCAGCTGGCACAGTTCCTCGGTGGCGGTGAGGGCACCGTCGGCGGAGCCATCATGCTTGCAATCATCGGAGCCATCGCGTTCGCGACGATCCTCGCAGTTGTTGCCGGCCTGACCCTTGCTAGCTCGTCATCGCTCGCTCACGACCTCTACGCAAACGTAATCAAGCGTGGCAAGGCGACTCCTGAGAGCGAAGTCAGGGTTGCAAAGATTGCAGCTATCGTTATCGGTCTCGTTGCAATCGTGCTGGCTATCGGTGCTCAGACCCTGAACGTAGCGTTCCTGGTTGCGATTGCGTTCGCAATCGCTGCTTCGGGCAACCTGCCTGCAGTTCTTTACACGATGTTCTGGAAGCGTTTCAACACTCGCGGTGCGGTCTGGGCAATCTACGGCGGTCTCGCCGCAGCGCTCATCTTGCTCGCGTTTGGTCCAAACGTCTCAGGTTTCGAGACCAGCTTCTTCAAGCTGAGCGAAATCGGAACTCGTTGGGACTACTTCCCATTGGCTAACCCAGGTATCGTTTCGATCCCGCTCGGATTCTTGTTCGGCTGGCTCGGAACTATCACTTCGAACGAGAAGAACACGGCCAAGTACGCCGAGCTCGAGGTTCGTTCGTTGACTGGAGCTGCCATCGGCAAGGCCGTTCAGCACTAATCTCAAGCAACGCGAAAGACCCCGTCCAATTGGGCGGGGTCTTTTGTTTGATGCGAGAACCGAGTGACTAGTGCAGCTCAATCACGAGCAGTACAAAAATGACTGTGAAAATAGCCGGCGTCACATACTTCGAAACGTTCAACCACTTAGCTGCTTGAACCATCGTTTTCACAGTAGCGGTGTCGCTCGAGACGGCGAGGTCCTTGGCGGCAGCTTGGGCTTGAGCGGAGGCCCAGAACTGTGCGAGTGCACCGAGAATGCCGCTGGCCAAGAGAATAAAAATGACTGCGAGGCGCAGATTCATAGTTTGCTCGTGAAGTGGGCCAACCAGAGATGCTGTCGTAATTAGCAAGAAAGTCGGAGCGAGCTGACTCACCACGAGGGTTTGCCAAGCTTTGTTCCACTGCAGGAATAGTTCGCTCTGATTCATGTTTGTTCCTTCGGCTATTTTTCAAAGATGGATCGGTGCATGACCAAGAACAACGCTATTCAAGAGTTTCTTTCGGTCAAGTTTCGACGCTTCCTATCTGGTGCGCCTGACGGAATACCACCGTGGTTGCCGGTCGTTGCGGCGGGTGATGGGCCGGGTTACTTCACGCCCAGCGATGCGCCCTGGGTGGTCCACGGTGACTTCTCGACACTTGTCGGCGGAATCCGCGCCTTGATCTTGCAGGCGTTGCACCCTGCAACCCTGGCTGGTGTTGCACAGCATTCCAGATATGAGCAGGACCCGCTGGGACGCCTCTCAGGAACTATTCGCTGGCTAACCATCACAACCTTTGGCTCAATCGAGGCGATTGCCCAAGAGGCATCCCGAGTCAACCGACTGCACGATCGAGTGAGCGGTCAACTGATTGACAATGCCGGTCGCGCGGTTGCCTACCAGGCTCGAGATGAGCGTCTGCTTGCCTGGGTCCACCTAGCATTTAGCGAGGCTTTTCTAAGTGCCCAGCTGGACGTCTCGCGCGTAACGATTCCGGGCGGCGCTGACGCATACGTTGACCTGTGGCGCAAGTCTGCTCAGCCGCTCGGTTTAGACATCGATACCCTGCCCACCACGCGAGTGGGTCTAACCGAAGCCTTGGCCGCCTATGCCAAAGCGGGTGAATTGCGATTTGATGAACAAACCGCAGCTGTCATGAGCTTTATTGAGCGACCTCCGCTGCCTGCTGCAGCCAAGGGAATTTACCGTCTTCTGTTCAAAGCTGCGATCGCGAACCTCCCGGATTGGGCCCGCGAACTTACCGGCTACAGTGTCAAGAACCCCAAAATGGTGCTCGCCGCAACAGCCTCCATGTTGCGACTTATGCGTTGGGCGATTGGCCCTGAAAGCCCTATCGAAGATGCCGCGCGTGAGCGGCTGAAGCGAGCTGGAGTGATTGAATCTCAGGCCAGTTGATCGCTGACTTAGCCTGCACTGCTATCGTTCGAATCGTGGATGGAATTCGATGGAGAATAGCGCTATGACTCGCAAGGAAATTCGAGGCTATTTAGAAGTTCGCGAGGCCGCGAAAGATTTCGAGACCTACTCGAGCGACCTCTTGGGCGACCGAGACGTTCGCACATACCGCCAGTTGCCACTAGAGGCCGATCCTCCGCGTCACACCCAATTCAGGTCGGCAGTTCAGCCACTCTTCATGAGCGATGCAATCGCGGTGCACCGCGCTGCATTTTCAGAACATGCCCGCAGGCTGATTGCCGAAATCCGCTCACGAGGCGAGGCGGACATCGCATCGGATTTCGCGCTGCCATATGTAATTGGCTGCCTGAGCATCATCTATAACCGACCTCAAGACTACGAGGAATGGTTGTCTTGGGGGCCTGACGTTTGGACCGCCGAAAGTCACCAGAAGGGGCAAACCACCAAGGCTGGCGAAGAAGTGCTCCGCGACCGAAATTTTGACTTACCGAGCGAGCGCGATGGTCGCATCCTTCAGGCATATCTGGATCGGGTTTTCGATCACGCTGAAGCGAATCCTGTGCGGGATGCGGCAGAGCAGGACGTCTGGGATTTCGTGTCTCAGATCGAAATCGACGGACAGAAAATCAATCGCCAGGAGATGCAAGGCATCGCGAACGTTTTGCTGGCAGGTGGCCGTGACACCGTTATCAAGCTGGTTACCGGTTTGGTTTGGCACCTAATCGGTCATCCGGAGGATCGAGAGTTTCTCGCCGCAAACCAGGATTGGTTCAACCGCACCATCGCCGAAATGGTGCGATTCCTAACGCCACTTCCAAAAATGGAACGTGTCACGGGTGACCAGATTGGAACACCCGATAGCGACCGCGACCCGAGCCAGTACGTGCTTCTAAATTTCGTGTCAGCCAACCATGACCGCGAAATTTGGCCAGACTCGGATGTCATCGACATTCGTCGCGAACGGAAGCCGCACCTCGCTTTCGGCTTTGGGCGCCACAGCTGCATGGGAATGAACATCACCGAACACGAGGTAGGCTCCCTGCTCGGCGTGCTGGTAAACGAGTGGCCCGGCTGGGTTTTCGCGGCGGAGCCCGAGATTTCCTGGGCTAGTGACCTCGACAAGCACGGCAACGCGATTCGCTACATCAACCGCTTTGACGAGCTGCGCGTCCGTGTGTAGAAACAGCACAACGTCCGACCCGATAAACTTGACCCCGTTGCGGGTTCGCTCGCTTCGCCACCCTAGCTCAGTCGGTAGAGCAGCTCCCTCGTAAAGAGCAGGTCAGGGGTTCAATTCCCCTGGGTGGCTCCAAATTCTGCAACTCGTGATTTGCTTCAATACACAGTTCCATCAACCAGAAACACCCGAGGCAAAAGAGAGAACCCATGTTGTCGACGATCAAGCGAAAGTCACGCAGCCTAACGCTGCTCGGCCCAGCAATCGTCGCGGGAGTCGCCTATCTTGACCCTGGGAATGTGGCGACCAACCTCGGTGCCGGCGCCGGATACGGCTACATGCTGGTCTGGGTCATCGTTGCGGCCAACCTGGCAGCTTGGCTCGTCCAGTACCTTTCCTCGAAGCTGGGGCTCGTGACCGGTATGAGCATCCCGAGCATGATTGCCTACCGCTTCGAGAAACGTCCGGCCGCAAGAGTCGCGTTTTGGATTCAAGCCGAGTTCGTCGCTATGGCTACCGACATCGCTGAAATCATCGGCGGAGCAATTGCGCTCAACTTGATATTTGGCTTACCTCTGGTCCTCGGTGGCATCATCACCGGCGTCGTATCTATGGGGTTGCTCGCGATTCAAGGGCGAGGTTATGTTCGAACCTTTGAATTTGTAATCTTCGGTCTGGTTCTAATCACCGGTGCTGGATTCGTCGCCGGGCTTTTTATAACTCCGCCCAGCCCTGACGCAATTGTCGGTGGTCTGGTTCCGACATTCAGCGATGAAGGCTCCGTCCTACTCGCCGTAGGCATTCTCGGTGCGACCATCATGCCCCACGCCATATACGCGCACTCGAGTTTGAGCCTCGACCGATTCGGACTCGCCGATTCGCACTCGCGACTCCGCCAACTGGTGAGGGCAACCAGGTGGGACGTCGCGCTGGCCATGCTAATTGCAGGCTCGATCAACCTGATTCTGCTCGGTGTCGGAGCCGAGACTCTATTCGGCAAGCACGTGGGAGATTCGATTCCCGGTGCGTATGCGTCAATCGACAACGCCCTCGGGCACTCGATTGCCGTCCTCTTCGGCATCGCGCTACTCGCTAGCGGTTTGGCTTCGAGTTCTGTTGGAACCTATGCCGGAAGCGTCATCATGCACGGGCTGCTGAATCGAAAAGTTTCGCCAGTGGTGAGACGCGCCGTGACCGTAATTCCCGCACTGCTCGTTATCGCCAGCGGCATCAGCCCAACACAGGCGCTGGTTTACAGCCAGGTGGCGCTGAGTTTCGGCATTCCGTTTGCTGTTTTCCCGCTGGTTCGCTTCACAAGTGACAAAAGCATCATGGGCAAGTATGCGAATCGCGCACTGACTCGTGTTCTCGGCTACGCGCTGGCCTGCGCCTTGACGCTATTGAACGTTTATTTGATCGCCTTGAACCTCGCAGGCTAGCCACGGCTAGCGCAAACGGTTCCGCGGCGGAACCAAAGCCCAAAGAATCGCGCAAGCATCGATGCCTTCTTGGCAGAGCGCAGCTGTGGTTGGGTTCAGAATCCCAAAAGCACCCAGCCCCATCGCGATGACTGAGAGTGCAATTCCGGTAATCGCAGCTTGTCTGGCCCTAGCCATGGCTCCCTGGGCGATTGCGATCGCGACCGGCAGGTGTTCCAATGAATCTTCGATGATTACCACGTCGGCTGCCTCGCTAGCTGCCGTAGCGCCGCGGGCACCCATGGCAACTCCTACATCCGCTGCGGCCAGTGCAGGTGCATCGTTGATTCCATCGCCAACCGCTAGGACGGTTCCATCTCGTTTTTCGGTTGCTAACTGGGTCTGGAGTTCTCTAACCAGAGTCAGTTTGCCTTCGGGTGTGCACCCGGCGACCACGCGATCGATACCCACCAGCCCTGCTACCACCTGAGCGGGGCGCTCGCGGTCACCTGTCGCCATGATTACGCGACTGACGCCAAGTCTGTGTAGGGCGGATATGGTTGCTTTTGACTCAGTTCGGATGGGGTCGGAGAGCGCGAGCAGGCCAACCAGCTCACGATCAACCTCGACAGCGACGAGCAGGTCATCCTCGTTGAATCCCTGAGCTGAAGCCCACTCGGGGAGTCCGCCTTGAAACTGCCCGACGGTAACTTCAACCTGATCGACGATGCCGGTCAGCCCGTGCCCGTGCACCTCACGGCTCGAAGTCGGGTTCACGAGTTGCAATCCGCGCGCAGTTGCCGCGGCTACCACCGCTTGCGCAACCACGTGCGGGCTATGTTGTTCAAGCGATGCCGCCAACTGAAGGATGCGCAGCTCATCCCGCTCAGGTTTCACGGCGAAGCCGGACACCGCCGGCCCACCGTGGGTGAGCGTCCCGGTCTTGTCGAGCATCACAGCCTTGGTTTTAGCGAGCGACTCGAGAGCTTGCCCGCCTTTGACAATCGAACCAGAGGCCGCCGAGCGGCTCATCCCGGCGATGATGGCTATTGGTACAGCAAGAATCAGCGGGCACGGCGTTGCGGCAACGATTACGGCAACCGCGTTGGAGACATTGCCCGAAATCAGCCAGGCTGCACCGGCAATGACCAAGGCGAGCGGAACGAACCAGATTGCCCATCGGTTAGCCAATCGCACCCCGGCAGCCGAGTCTGCTTTTGATTGGGCGACCAAACGAACCAGCGCCGAATAGGTCGAATCGCTCTCTGAAGTTGTCGTGATTAGTTCGGTGCTGTCACCTGCGTTCACCGTGCCAGATGCCACCGGTTCATCAATTTGAATTAGGCGCGGAATCGGTTCACCAGTCAGGGCTGACTCATCGATTGTGCACTCGGTGGTCGCAGTCGCATCTAGCGGTACTACCTCGCCGGAGCGCACCAGAATTCGACTCCCCACCGTGACCGAGGCGAGAGCCACGTCCTGCATTCGACCTTGAGCGTCAACGACGTGCGCAATTTTCGGCGCGCGACTCAACAGTGCTTCGAGCCGGTTGTTCGCTCGGCCCTGTGCCCATCTTTCGAGTGATCTGCCGGTTGCGAGCATGAGTGTGATCACAGCCGCCGCAGTCCACTCTCCGATTGCCGAAGAGCCAACAATCGCCAGCAGTGCCAGGGCATCAGACCCGAATTCGCGATGCCGGATGGCGGCTACCACGAGCGCCAGCGACAGCCCAAGACCGAGAAGTGCGGATGCCGCGTACGCCCAAATGAAGTTGAACCCCCACCCGACCCCAAGCAACACGATGCTGGTGATCAAAATCAGGTAATCGTTGCGCGAATCCTTGGTCACCCTTTCATCCTGCCACTTCGCAATCCATGTCTGCGTCGGTCTTAGACTCAAGTCATGAGCAAGTCACACGAACCGCACATCCAGTTTCTGGGAGCCGCCGGAACGGTCACCGGCAGTCGATTCCTGCTGAGTCACGAGGATGTCAGTGTGATGGTCGACTGTGGAATGTTCCAGGGGTTAAAGGAACTGCGGCTCAAGAACTGGAATCCGCTGGGCATCGATCCTGCGTCAATTGATGCGGTAGTTCTCACTCACGCCCACCTGGACCACTGCGGGTACATTCCAAAACTGGTGAAGGATGGCTTCGCTGGTCAAATTCACGCCACGACCTACACCTGCAAATTGGCCGACGTAATTTTGCGAGATTCGGCACGCATTCAGAGTGAGGACGCCGCATTCGCAGCCAAGAAGGGCTTCTCGAAGCACAACCCGCCACTGGCTCTGTATGAAGAAAAAGACGCCGAAAAAGCGATTCGCCAGTTCGTGCCCGAAGAGTTTGGGGCACGCGTCCAAGTTGCCCGCGAAACTTTTGTCACTTTTCACCCGTCCGGCCACATTCTGGGCGCCGCTTTTGTCGAGGTCGAGTTCTTCGGCAAGCGCATCCTGTTCACCGGCGACATGGGGCGCGATGAGCATCCGCTGCTGGTTTCACCAGGTGGAATTCCGGCTGGACGGTTTGACGCGATTGTCACCGAATCGACCTACGGCGACCGCGAACACGTCAAACAATCCGAAGATTTTGAGACTGCGATCAATCAAACAATCGCTCGCGGTGGCTCGGTCCTGATTCCGGCTTTTGCTGTGGACCGAACTGAGGTAATCCTGGTGCGTCTCCGAGAGCTAGTTGAACAGGGGCGCATTCCAAAAGTTCCGATTTATGCCGATTCACCGATGGCCCTCAGGGCACTTGATTTCTATCGGGATGCGATCAACAACCATTCACCCGAGATTCGCCAGGCGATCGCCGATGAGTGGCAGGGGCGTGACCCGTTTGATCCAGGAACATTGGTTCAGTTGATGACCACGGATGAGTCAAAGTCGATCAATAACCCGGCCCAACCGTGCATCATCATTTCGGCGAGTGGAATGGCCACTGGTGGGCGCGTCGTTCACCACCTCGCTGGGCTATTGCCTTCGGCGAAGAACTCCGTGATTCTGGTTGGCTATCAAGCACTTGGCACTCGCGGCCGTCGGTTGGCAGACGGCGAAACCGAGGTAAAAATGCACGGTGAGTTTGTTCCCGTTCGAGCTCAAATCACGCAGATTCAATCCTTCTCGGTGCACGCCGATGTGAACGAACTCATGTCTTGGTTCAAGACAGCTACCGATCAGCCGGGATGCGTTTTTGTGGTTCACGGCGAAGAGGGCGCTGCCGATTCGCTACGCGATCGCATCAAGTCGCAGCTGGGCTGGAAGGCCGTTGCGCCAAGCGACGGTCAGGCATTCGCGCTATAGAGTTTGACCATGGGGGAATCAGAGAAAACCGACAAACTATCGAGCGGGCAAACGTTTGGCTGCCTGGCCCTCGGTTGCCTTGGACTGCTAGTCGTTTGGGTATTGGTTGTGATTATTGGTTGGCGAATGTCTGGCGCCTAAAGCGGCAACCCGCCACGAGTTTTGCCGTTTGGGTTCGATTTGCGCAACTCGGCTCGACCGGCGAAACCAGCCCAAAACAGACCACCCGCGGTTACTAGACCACCGAGCACGGCAAGCCATGGCCACCCCAGAGCCGCCGCCGCGGCGGCACACATCGAACCGATAGTTGTGGCCGAGAGCTGAATAAAGAGGAACCGCACGAATGCGCGAACCGCATACGTAGTTCTGTCGGTTGCCGCTTCGACGCGGCCCAGTGCCTCGATCATCTCTTTTTCACTCATTTGCGTCCACCCTTCGCGGTTCTGAATTAGGTCAACTTTAGACTTGAAAGCATGTCGAACCGTGGCTTGAACCGATTGAAACTTTCGGCCGCCTCGACAGTTTTTTTGCTCGCGATGACTGGCACTTCGGTGTCGGCGGCTCCTTCGGCAACCCCTTCGGCAACCCCAAGTCCCACCGCTTCAATCGCGGTGGGTGAACCCAACCCGAGTTCACCCAGCCCAAGCCCAACCGAGACTCAGGCCCCAAGCCCCAAGCCGTATCCGACACCCGGATCGCCCTGCAGTGCTGCGCAGGCCACCAAATCACGAGACCTCGGCAAGCTATACGCATACGTCATCGATGTGCCTAGCGGTCGAGTGCTGCTCGACATTCGCGGTGCCGAGCAGACCCCAAGCGCCAGTGTGCTCAAGGTGGTTACCGCCGCGACCGCGATGGAATATTTGCCCATCGATTACACGGCCAAAACCTCGGTCTATTCGCTGCCTGCAGAACCAGGCACCCTTGTTCTGGTTGGTGGGGGAGACCACACGCTATCGGCAATGACGGGAACCAGTTTCACCACGTATCCAAAACCGGCTCGACTGGATGCGCTCGCGGCTCGCGTGCTACAGACCTGGACCGGACCGGGTGAAGTCTCAAAGATTTTGCTAGTCGATGACTTTTTTGTCGGGCCGAATTACAACTCGGCCTGGAAGGCGAGCGATCGCACCAATGGCTACGTATCAAAAATCACTTCGCTGCAGGTGGATGCCGACCGCGCAAACCCAGATCTGACTTCGACCAAGTACTCGGGCTACAGAAGCACCGATCCGGTCATGCGGGCCGGAGCGGCATTCAAATCGGCTTTGCTTGACCTAGCACCCAACGCCAAACTGGTGACTGGCAAGTTGCCCGCCGGAGCCAGACTGATCGCGCAGGTTTCATCGCAGCCAATCACAACCTGGTTGGATCATGCCCTCACCTACAGTGACAATACCGAGACAGAGTTCATCGCGCGCCACGCGGTCAAAGCGGCAGGCTTGCCGGCTTCCTTCGCATCCATTCAAAAAGCGGCTACGGCAGCACTTCGAGCTAATCAAATTGACCCATCAGGGCTCGTCATGAAAGACGGTTCAGGCTTGGCGCAAGCCAACCGAGTTACCGCCAAACTGATCGCTCAAATTATGGTTCAGGTTGGTACCACTGACTCAAAATTGGCGCCGATGCTTGCCTATCTTCCTGTGGCTGGTCAGTCGGGAACTCTGGCTGGGCGTTTCAACGGCAAAAATGCAGTTGCCGCGGGTAACGTGCGCGCAAAATCGGGTTACATCCCAGGTCTGTACAGCCTGGCCGGAACGGTTGATGGACGTGATGGTTCAAAGCTGGCGTTCGCCGCATTCGCCCGCTCGGCCGATGGCAAACGTGTTGGTTACTCAGCTCGCGCGGCGTTGGATGCGTTCGCGACCCGTCTCTACCAGTGCGGAGTGTCGCTGACCCGCTAGATTGTTCGACCTCGAACGATTTCTGTGTTTGACTAGGGGCATGTCAGCAATGAGGCTTGAACATGATCTCGTGGGCGAAATCGCCATTCCACAAAATGCCTACTGGGGCATTCACGCGGCTAGAGCCGCCGAAAACTTTCCGATCAGTGGGGTGCCAATCGGGCACTACCGCAGCCTGATTCGCGCGTTAGCAACCGTCAAGCACGCAGCGGCTCTGGCCAATTTCGAAGTGGGCGAGCTGCCGAAAGAGAAACTCGACCTCATCGTGGCCGCATCCGTCGAGGTAGCCCAGGGGCAGTTCGATGGCGAGTTCATCGTTGATGCGATTCAGGGTGGTGCTGGCACATCGACCAACATGAATGCCAACGAGGTGATTGCCAATCGAGCCCTGGAATTGGGCGGCTGGCAAAAGGGCGACTACGAGCACATCCATCCGCTCAACGACGTCAACATGTCGCAGTCAACCAACGATGTCTACCCGACGGCTCTCAAACTGGCGCTAATCCTAGAAATTCGCGAACTCATCTCGGCTATGGAACACCTGAGGACCGCCTTCACTCGCAAGGCAGTTGAGTTCAAAGACCTAATCAAAATGGGGCGAACACAGCTTCAGGATGCGGTGCCGATGACACTCGGTCAAGAATTCGCGTCCTACTCCCGAATGATCATGGAAGACATTCAGCGGTTGCAGGAGGTCATCCCGCTGCTGAGTGAAATCAACCTTGGTGGCACGGCGATCGGCACCCAGTTGAACGCTCCGAAGGGCTACGCCCAGGCGGCTTGTGCCGAGTTGAGCAAGCTCACCAGCATCGAATTCGTGGTCGCTGCCGATATGGTCGAAGCCACCCAAGACGCGGGTGTTTTCGTCATGGTCTCCGGTGTGCTCAAGCGAGTTGCAGTGAAACTGTCCAAGACCGCCAATGATCTTCGCTTGCTCTCCAGCGGACCTCGGGCCGGATTCGGTGAAATCAATCTGCCGCCGCGACAAGCCGGTTCCTCGATTATGCCGGGCAAGGTGAATCCGGTCATTCCAGAGGTCGTCAACCAAATTGCTTTTGCGGTTATCGGTAACGACGTGACCGTGACCATGGCTGCAGAGGCTGGTCAATTGCAGTTGAATGCCTTTGAACCAATCATGTGCCGGGCGTTGATGATGAGCATCACGCAGCTGCGCAACGGTTGCATGACGCTGGCCGATCGCTGTGTCGATGGAATTACCGCCAATGCCGATCGGATGCGCGAAACCGTCGAGCACTCAATTGGATTGGTGACCGCGCTTTCGCCAACGATTGGTTACGAGCAGGCCACCTATGTGGCCAAACAAGCCTTGCAGACCGGCCAGTCGGTTCGAGAAGTCGTGCTCGGCGAGCACATCATGACCCGAGAAGACTTCGAGGCCATCCTCGGTGACGTTGAAAAACTGACCGGAATCTAGAGTTCCGGATCGGTTTCGGCCAACTTGGCCATGAGTTCCTTGTCGCGCTTGGCTCGCTCACGGAACCAAACCACAACAACTCCGGCAACCGAGCCAACTACCACGAAGCCGATTCCGATCAGCAGACCAATCCACTGACCGTCATCCTTGGTTGCAGGAGCGGCCACGTCGCGCGCCTCAGGTGTTGCCGTGCCGTCGTATGCGATAGCGGTAACCATCGGCAGGGGTGCGCAACCCTCGGGCAGGTCGGTGTTGCCCGAAGCCTGGTAGCCGTTGTCGTTGGTGACGTTGAAGTTGAAACTGCCATCGGTCGTGTGACCGTCTTGGCTCACCAGTTGCCAGCTGACGGTGTACTCGCCGGCGCGCTCAATGTCGACCGGAACCGAGGCGACGGCCCCCGAAATCTTGATGCACGAGAGGCTGACTACCGACGTCATGTCGCCGCCGTTTGGGCCAGAGACGAAAATCTGGTTTCCCGACATGTCAGGCATGTTCATGATGTCTTCGCCGGAGGTAACAGAGACCTCGAATGCCCCTGCGGCAACTGTTTCACCCGAGGCAGGAGTCGTGCCGATAACTTCGTCGTGAGCTAGGGCGGGAGATGCGGCGGTGAAAGGAATCGCTAAAAGCGAAGCAGAGGCAAGCAGGGCGAAGATTCGTCGGCGAATAGTCATGACACCAGTCTAGAACCCGCGACTGGTTAGACTTTAGGTGCATTTCAGCACAGTTCGGAGCGGGAATTTTGAGCGAGACCAAGCAGCGTTTTCCATACCTAAAGCAGGTCGCCATCGGCGCCGTATCTGGTCTTGCACTACTTGCGGTTATCGTCGCTGGCTTCGGCCTCTCGGGCGGTTCAACGGCCCCGACAGCATCTTCAACCCAGGCCGGACCCTCGGCAGCACCGAGCGCGACTCCGAGCGCGAGCGCATCCTCGTTGCGGACCTGCTCGGTAGCAGAACAGGCGTCAGACCCGCTGCTGGGGTCGCTGCAGGCTGTAGTGATGAACCCGGCCACCGATGAAATTCTCTTTGATCGCGGAGCCACCACTCCGGCCGCAACGGCATCGGCCCTAAAGGTGCTGACGGCTGCCGCGGCACTGACCACCCTCGGCCCAAACTATCGCGTCGACACTCGGGTTTACAGTGATCCGGCTAACCCCGGAGTGATTTATCTCGTGGGCGGAGGCGACCCGACACTGTCTCGCACCGCGCCAGGAACCCAGAGTGTTTACAAGGATGCCCCGAAGCTGTCCACTCTCGCCAGCACCGTGAATTCGCGTCTTGCCGGCACCGCAATCAAACAGATTGTGGTTGACGCCAGCCTCTTTCCGGGTTCAACCTGGGAGCCAAGCTGGGAGCGTTCGGAGCAAACTCAGGGCTACATGAGCGAAGTTTCGGCACTTCAGGTTGACGGTGACCGGGATAACCCGAACCAGGAGACCTCAAAGCGCAGCACTATGCCAGCGAAGCGAGCCGGCGCTTGGTTCAAGAAGGCCCTCGGCGCTATCGCCAGCACTGCCGCGGTGGTTGAGGGTAAGACTCCGACCACGGCAACCGAAATCGCCAAGGTTCAGTCCGCTCCGATTAGCAACTGGATCACCCACATGCTTCAGGTGAGCGACAACACCCAAGCCGAAGCTCTCGCGCGCCTGGTCAGCCTAGATCAGGGCTATGACGGTTCATTCACTTCGGTGGACGCCGCAATCAAGAAAGCCCTCAGCGTTACGGGAGTCGATTCGACCGGATTAGTCCTGAAAGATGGTTCAGGTTTGTCGGCTCAGAATGCTGTGCCGCCGATTTACTTCGCGAAACTTTTCAAAGTCATCATGACGGGCGCACACGACTTCACCTGGATTATGCAGGGTTTGCCAGTTGCTGGAGAGAGCGGTTCGCTGGCCGACAGGTTCAAGGGTGACTTTGTCGATGCCAACGGCAAGATCGCGGCAAAGACTGGCTGGATAAAACATGGTTACACCCTGGCCGGCATCATCACTGCAAAAGACGGCACGAAGCTGACCTTTGCGATCTACGCTTTGGGCAACGTCAGCGACAGCGCAAAGAAGGCAATCGATGCGCTCGCCACCGGTTTCTACCGTTGCGGCAACCAGCTCTCGAACCAGTAGGTTTCGGCTCACCTCGAGCCTAGAATGTTCGTATCCAAACAAATACTCGGGCTGAAAGCTTGGGTAGACGGCAAAGGAAAAGGCAATGGCGCTTTCTGAAAAGGACCTCCTCGCATCGGTTCCAACCGGGCTCTACATCGGTGGCAAGTGGGTTGAGGGTCACGGCGAAGGTCGAATCGCGGTTGAAGACCCCGCAACGGGCAAGACTTTGGTTGAAATCGCGAATGCCAATGAACAGGATGCGCTCGCCGCACTAACCGCTGCCGACGAAACGCAGGCTGCCTGGGCTCGAGTCTCACCACGCGAACGCGGCGAGATTTTGCGTCGCACCTTCGAACTGGTGCGTGAGCGGGCAGAGGATTTCGCGACCCTGATCAGCCTTGAAATGGGAAAACCTCTTGCCGAAGCTCGTGGCGAAGTTGTCTACGGCAACGAGTTTTTGCGCTGGTTTAGTGAGGAAGCCGTTCGCATCTCGGGTCGCTACGGAAGCAACCCGGAGGGCACGGGCCGCATGCTCATCACTCAGCGGCCGGTCGGGCCGGCTTTTGCCATCACGCCATGGAACTTCCCGCTCGCTATGGCCACCCGCAAGATTGGTCCTGCAATTGCCGCCGGTTGCACCATGGTGGTTAAACCTGCCGAGCTGACTCCGCTGACAACGTTGCTCTTGGTCAAGACGCTCGAGGAGGCAGGTCTTCCTGCAGGCGTGATCAACGTGATCACCACCAGCACCTCCGCAGCAACCAGTGCACCGGTCATTGCCGACCCTCGACTTCGCAAAATCACCTTCACCGGCAGCACGGCAGTCGGTGTGAAATTGCTGGAACAGTCAGCCAAGAACGTCCTCCGCACCTCTATGGAACTTGGCGGTAACGCACCGTTCCTGGTTTTCGAGGATGCCGACATCGACGCCGCAGTCAATGGAGCCATGCTTGCCAAGATGCGCAACATCGGTCAGGCCTGTACGGCTGCGAACCGCTTCATCATCCACGATTCAATCGCGGACGAGTTCGCTCAAAAATTCGCAGCGAAGATGGATGCGCTACAGCTGGGCCGTGGTGTAGCGGAGGGCACAACCTGCGGACCGGTAATCAATGAGAAGGCTCGCGCGAACATGCAGCGACTGGTTTCGGCGACTACTGCCGAGGGTGGTGAGATTGTCGCTGGTGGTGAAGCTGCGGCTGGCGATGGCTACTTCTTCAAGCCAACCGTGCTCGACCACGTCAAGCCAGGTTCGACAATCCTCAAAGAGGAGATTTTCGGCCCGATTGCACCGATTGTTCGCTTCAAAACTGAAGAGGAAGCCGTGCGCCTGGCTAACGATACCGAATACGGTCTGGTCTCGTACGCCTTCACCCAGGATTTGAAGCGTGGTCTTCGTCTGGCTGAAACGCTTGACACCGGTATGACCGGTCTCAACTCAGGTTTGGTCTCGAACGCGGCGGCACCATTTGGTGGCGTCAAGCAGTCGGGTCTCGGTCGCGAGGGTGGTCTCGAAGGCATTAATGAGTACCTTGAGACCAAGTACGTCATGATCCCAGACCCGCTGGCCTAAAACGCTCGACCGCCTCAGGCTCTCGAGAGCCTAAAACTCCCTAGCTGCTCCCTCGGCGGCGGAGACTGCGAACACGTCCGGTCTCGCGTAACCGCAGGCTTCGAATTCGGCATACACCGAATTGGTGACCTCGCTGATGCGTTCGATTGGGGTTAGCGCGATTGCCGCGCCACCAAAGCCGCCGCCGGTCATTCGCGCACCGACCGCGCCGTGACGCAGAGCGGTTTCGACGGCGGTGTCGAGCTCGTCAACCGAAATTTCGAAATCGTCACGCATCGATTTGTGTGAGGCATACATGAGCTCACCAATCGAGCGAGGGCCGGTTTCTTGAAGACGACGAACCGTTTCGAGCACTCGAGCATTTTCGGTTACCACATGCTTCACTCGTCGGTAGGTGACGTTGGTCATGGCGGCTTCCGCGGCCGCAAGATCACTCTCGGTCAACTCACGCAAGCTTGAGACATTCATGATTGCGGCTCCGTCTTCGCAAGCCGCTCGCCTTGAGGCATAGCCGCCATCCACCAGTCGATGAGCCACCTTGGTGTCGATGATCAAGAGTTCCAAGCCGTCGCGCGCAAAGCCAAGCTCGATAACTTCTGCCTCGAGTGACCTGCAGTCCAAGAAAACACCATGGTCGGCAACCCCGAGCAGCGAGGCCGATTGGTCCATGATTCCGGTTGGAGCGCCGACGATTTCGTTCTCGCCTAGCTGGCCAGCACGCGCTAGCTCTGACCTAGTAAGGCCGGCATCCCACAGTTCATTGAGACCGGTAGCCACCGCGCACTCGATTGCCGCCGAGGACGAAAGCCCCGCACCTACAGGAACATCGGATTCGATGAAGCAATCGAAGCCCGCAGCAGAAAAATCGCGACCGAGTTCGGTGGCCATTCGGTTGATGGCCCAGGCAACGCCCAGAGGATAGGCCGCCCAGTCGAGCGACTCATCCCG
>JAGWTM010000076.1 GCA_028868975.1 Actinomycetales bacterium | reverse complement strand
TCGCCGATGCCAATCTGGGCCGCTTGCAGAATCACCGAGGCAAGGTTGGTGCGCAGAATCTCCGGGTCGGTGAAATCGGCCCGAGCCTCAAACTCATCCTCGCTGTATAGGCGAATCACAACACCTGGACTGGTTCGACCGGCTCGGCCCGCTCGCTGATTGGCGCTGGCCTTACTGATGGCCTCGATCGGCAAGCGCTGCACTTTGGCCTTGTGGCTGTAACGCGAGATTCGAGCCGTACCCGCGTCAATCACGTACTTGATATTTGGAATGGTCAAGCTCGTCTCGGCCACATTGGTGGCCAAAATCACTCGGCGTCGAAGCCCGGGAACCTTGCTCTTTTCAAAAACGCGATGTTGCTCGGCAGCGCTAAGGCGACCGTAGAGCGGCAAGACCTCGGTTTGCTTAAGCAAGGCTCCGCTAGTGATGGCGCCTTCAATGGCATCTTGGGCATCGCGAATCTCGGATTCACCCGAGAGAAAAATCAGGGTGTCGCCGTCAGGTTCAGTTTGCAATTCCTTTAGTGCGGCAATCATGCCATCGACATAGTCGGCCGCGGTTGCTTCGTCCTTGCTCTCATCGGCATCCACATCATCGTCATTGACCTGCGTGACTGGCCGGTAGCGAATTTCGATCGGATACGTTCGGCCAGAAACCTCAATGATTGGCGCATCGCTAAAGTGACGACTGAACGACTCTGGATCAATCGTTGCCGAAGTGACAATGACCTTGAGATCAGGGCGTCTCGGCAATAACCGTTTGAGATAGCCGAGCAAAAAGTCGATGTTCAGGCTTCGCTCATGAGCTTCGTCGATGATGATGGTGTCATACTGCCTGAGCTCGCGGTCGCGCTGAAGGGCATTCAGCAGGATTCCGTCAGTCATGACTTTGACCTTGGTTTCAGCAGCCGATTTGTCGGTGAATCGAACCTGATAACCGACCAAGCCACCGAGTTCGACCTGCAACTCCTCAGCGATTCGCTCCGCTACGGAACGCGCAGCGATGCGGCGAGGTTGAGTGTGAGCGATGCTGCTGCGGCCCAATTCCAGACACATCTTCGGCAGCTGAGTGGTCTTGCCCGAGCCTGTGGCACCCGCGATTACAACAACTTGATGCTCACGAATGGCACCTAAAATCTCGTCTCTGAGCTGACTGACTGGCAGTTCGGCCGGGTATTCAATTCGAGGCTCAGACATGACCTTTCAAGCCTAAGCGAGGCCCCGATGCCTTGCTACACGGCTCACCAGGCTTTGAAAACTAACGGTGCGACCCACATTGCACCGTAGACGGCGACCCAGTGCCACGCGCGCTTGAAAGTGCTGGCTCTCACAGCGAGATAGACGATTGGCAGCGTTGCACCGGTCAGAGAGCTGAGGCAGGAGTTCATCACCTTGGCTTGTGAATTGTCGTATGAGATCAGACCGAATGAGACAGCCCAAACCAGGAAGCCAATCAAAACAGAACTCAGCGCCAACTGAGGTGTACTGAAGCCAATCAGATTGAATATTGGCAATAGCGCGACTACCGCGATTGGTACGTCACTGACATCGGGGTTCGGGGTGCGTTTGCCGGGAGTTGACGCCGGCGTCGGAACCGAAGTGCTAGCGGTTGGATTCTGGTAGACGATGGCGGGTTCGGCCTGGGCTGGTTTGGGCTGAACCGATTCGAACTTTGTCGGTTTGCCCTCCGCCTCGAGTGATTCACCGCAGTTGCTGCAGAACATGGCGCCCAATGACTGTTCAGCGCCGCACGATTTGCACTTCATAAAACCCCCAATTTTGTTGGTTAGAGACTACTCCGCGAGGCCCTGGTTGTCACCGAAGTTTCGCAAAACAAATTCGCCGACAATTTGATCGCCACCAAGCACCTGCGGGGCGAGTTCCACGAACAACTCGTCGAACTTTTCTTGCGGGATGAGCCCTTCACCACGCATGAGTTCTAGCGCGATGAGCGCGGTTGCTCGGTGTGAACCATCGGCAACTTTGACCGCGACTCCGTGACCCTCCGGGGTGCCGATGACGAACACGCCCTCGGCTCCGATCTTGGCAACGAATCCGGTCTGACGCATCACGGCATCGTCCGAAGATCCGTGATCACCGACCACCCACGAATTTTCGACCATGGCATCGAATATGTTGCGATCACGCAGAGCGAATTGCCCGATCGCCCGCGCAAGACCCTCAACCGTGCTGGTGTGCAGCGGAGCACCGCATCCATCAATTGTGGAATTGACGATTTTTTCACCCGAGTATTCTTCGAGAACCTCAACCACGATCTGCTGCAATGGATGTGACGGAGACAGGTAATCCCGAGTGCTCCAACCCGCGCTAACCGAGGCCGCGAGAAACCCAGCATGTTTGCCCGAACAATTGAAAGCCAGTCGAGTCTGATCTTTAGCGGCGGCTCGGGCAGCAGGATTCCCGGGCCAAGCAACCGGGCACTGCAACGCTTCTGAGCTCAAGTCACCCTTCGCTAAAACCGCTTCAACCAGCTGGATGTGCCCGGCGGTGCCCTGATGGCTTGCGGTGGTGATGGCCAGTTCGGCGCCAGCGAGCTTCAGACCCGCCCGCTGCATTGCGACAGCCTGGAGTGGTTTCACGGCACTGCGCGGGTAAATCAGGCGCTTTGTGTTTCCGAGTTGGGCGATCAATTTTCCATCTGGACCAACCAGCGCTCCGATAGCTCGGTGACGAGATTCAATCAGACCAGCCCTCACCAGGGCGGCTGCCTCGACGAAGTCACCGGGTTTTGCACTGAGGGCGCTGAGCAGTTGCTGTTGAGAACTCACAACGTCAGTCTAAGTTGCCCTGCAAGCCGCACTTTGAACCCAAAACTGGCCTCGCTAAACTGTCGCCATGAGCGAAAAAGTCCAGGGCCCCGCCAGCTACTTTCCTTCAATTGAGAAGAAATACGGCCAGCCGATCCAGCATTGGTTTGATGCGCTCGAGGCAGTCAAAGACCTAAAGCACATGGAACAGGTGGCCTGGCTCAAATCCGAACACGCGATGGGTCACGGTCACGCCAACGCGATTGTTGGATATTGGCGCGCGAAAAACGGGCTCTAGGCAGCGTTCAAATTAACCGGCGCCGGGGTGTTTGGCGCATCGAGGTTAAATAGCTTTCGGTGAAGCACCGGGTAGAGCCCGCGGGCAATCAACATGGTCACCATGAATGGCACGAACATGAATAGCACCACAAACAGGGCCGACAAAACCCAGCCGAACGAACCACTCGTGTAAAGCGGTCGAGGCACAAAGAACACCAGAGTCACAAGTAAGGCCGTCAGGAGTCCGGCCAAGGAATAGGTTCCGAAAATCTTGAACAGGGTTAGTTCTCGATAGCGAGGCAGCAGCAGCGATTCGACCGGCCAGCCGATGAGGATTCCGAAAAAGCCGCCAATCAGCAGGAGTGAACCAGACCATGACAGAGTTGAGAATTCCGAGCCCGCGTTTATCGCTACGTAGATAAATTCGGGAATCAAGCCGATGGTGAGAACCATCCAGCCGGTAACGAAATTTCTCCAGCCGAGGCGCACGCTTTTGCTCATGCGTTGAGTCTAGGGCGGGTTACTCGCCCAACCAGCTCATCACGTGCTTGATGCGCGTGTAATCCTCGAAGCCATATTGTGAAAGATCTTTGCCATAGCCCGAGTGGCGGAATCCGCCGTGAGGCATTTCTGCGACCAGCGGGCTGTGATCATTGATCCAAACGCAACCAAAACTGAGACGCTTCGCAAACCGCATGGCTCGACCGTGATCATTGGTCCAAACTGATGACGCAAGGCCGTACTTCACATCGTTGGCATTGCGCAGCGCCTCGAGGTCATCCTTGAATTTCTGAACAGTGACAATCGGGCCAAAGATTTCATCCTGGATGTGCTCGTCGTTCTGTTGCAACCCTGCCAAAACCGTTGCCTCGTGAAAGTAGCCGCCGCTGGTTGCCGAACCTCCACCGACAACAATCTCGGCGTGGTCCGGTAGCCGCTCGACAAAACCGTGGACGCGCTCAAGCTGGTTCACGTTATTGAGAGCGCCAAACAAAATGTCAGAGCGGTCTGGGGTGCCGGTTTTTGCCGAGCGAAGGACCTCGGCTCGCAGGAGCGAAACGAATTCGTCATGAACCGATTCGTGAACCAACAAGCGAGTAGCCGCCGTGCAGTCCTGACCGGCGTTGTAGAAAGCTGCGCCAACTATTTTCTTGGCCGCTCGCTCGAGATCGGCGTCGGCAAAGATAATGACCGGAGCCTTGCCGCCAAGTTCCAGATGGACGCGCTTCACGTCAAGAGCAGCCGACTTGGCAACCTCCATGCCGGCTCGGACCGACCCGGTGATGGCAACCATTTGCGGAATCGGGTTTTCAACGAGCGCACGGCCCGTGTCGCGGTCGCCGGTGACCACGTTGAAGACACCCTTTGGCAAAAACTCAGCCGCGATTTCG
>JAGWTM010000075.1 GCA_028868975.1 Actinomycetales bacterium | reverse complement strand
GACAGGTGCTCCCAACCGGCAAGTTTCAAAATGCCTACGCGATTGCCCAACCCAGCCGCCTCGATCAGGGTCGCCGAGAATACGCCGAGGCAAATCTCAGACTCGGCGAGCAATTCGAGTGAGCTCTTGCCCTCGGCGGCCATCGCGAGATTTGACGGCATGCCCTGGCCATCGGCGGCGAGCGCTGCGTCAAAGTCTTCCTGCTCATCTTTCGGATGCGGCTTGAAGATCAGCTGGTAGTCGGGCAAAAGCCGCGCGAGTTTTAGGGCTGCGGCGAAGAGGTCGCCGCCGATTAGCGGCTGTGACATAACCACGATGGTGTTCGGGATGCGCTGGATGGGATTTGCAGCGCCGGCACCGACGCGCAGCACGCGTTCGCGAATGGCCTCGAACTCCTCGGTTGCGCCAGCCACGACGATCTCTTGGCTACCCGAGTTATCAATGCCGTCGGTCCAGTACTGACCCCAGGTCCAGATTTCGTTCGGCAGGTATGGGATTTCGGGGCGGCCGGGCCACGAGAACTGCATGTTGTACTTGCTGAATACGCCGCACTGCAGCTCGATAACCTTGACGCCACTGTCTTGAGCCGCCGCCATCATCAGCATGCGCGACGCATTGACAATAAACAGACGCTTGATCGGGACGCGTTTGAAAAAGATGCGGTAGCCGTGACGTTCGGCCAAGAAGTTGCGCAGCGTCCACCGCGGAAAGTTACGGTATGGGCCAGCCGATGAGCGAGCGGCCTTTTCGAGATACGCGATTACGCGACGATACTTCGCGTAATCCTCCTTGGTGAGTTTGAGTCGAACGTAGAGCGAGGCGATGTTTCCCCAGCGCTTACGGAAGATGCCTTGGAAGCGGTCAATCTGCGGCCACTCGGATTCACGATCCCACGAACCGACACCGAAACGGATGGCCTGATCCCCGAGGGCATCGATGACCGGTTGCATGAACCGATCGACACCACGGGCATCACGATTTGAAAATGGCGAGATCATGTCGGTTGCCTTGAGCCACTTTGGAACGCGTGAGTCGCGCATCGAATCGGGGATGATTCCTCGCAGGTACCAGCGCCAGCCGGTGATATTGCGCCAGAGTTCCTTGTGGCCCATTGTGCCGTGCCAAACCGGGTAATCGGCGGGTTTGACCAGTGGTCGCGAGTCTTTCCACTTGTAGGTGCCCGAGTTTTTGGTCAGGTTGTAGAAAACTCGGAAGCGAACCAGCGGCCAGAGCCGGATGCCGAGCACCTCCCAGTTGTAGAGGTCTTCCTCTTGCTCGATGCGCCAGAAGGCCTCGCACACCTCACCAACGGTGGCCGGCGAAACCTGCTCTTCTAACGAGTCCTGGTCGGCGTCGAGTTCTTGTTCTTCGGTGCTCATTCGGTAGGCGCTGCTTTCAAAATCTGGATGAGCTCAGCTTGTGAAACCGGCTTCGAAAAATAGTACGACGGATCGCTCGCGACCCTTGCTGCTGCCAATGCCCGACTTAGATCGACATCGGTTGCCGGATCGGCAAAGACCAGGTCGCCGCGGTCGGCGATGGCCGTGAGGTTTTCCCAGCCAGGCAACTGCACCGCAATCACCTTCGCGCCCAAGCCGACCGCCTCGACGAGCGCCATCGAATAGACGCCGATGACGTACTCGCTCTGAGCAATTAGAGTCGTGGCCGCGGAATCACGCTCGGCAAAGTGCAGGTTCGCTGGCTTTGAGCGACCCAGCTCTCGAAGATGCTCGGTGAACTGTTCGCGATCCTCTTGCGGATGCGGTTTGACGGTTACGTGCAGATTCGGGTTGCTGTCAGCCACGTGCAGGGCCGTTTCGAACAATCGAGTGGTGTGCTGTGCCTGCGAGACAAACAAGGCGGTATGCGGCTGGCGCACACTGGTGAGTTCGCGCGCGCGGGTGAGGTTGCTCGGCTCGCCGATCACGGTCGTGCGCAGTTTGCGCGGCAGGGCCGAGTTCTCGGCCCAGTACCGGCCCCAAACGAGCAACTCGTCGGGCAGGTAGGCGACCTCCTGGGCCCCTTCAAAGGACAGCAGCGGATGCATGTCGCTGAGCAGGCCGTGTTGCGGTTCGACCACGATTGCACCGGCCTTCTGAGCACCGGCAATCATCGCCCGCTTCCAAGCATTGACCACGAAGACCTTGCGCACGCCAAGCGAGGCAAACAGTCGAAACCAGCCATGGCGCTGCGCAACAAAATTGACCAGCAACCACCGAGGGAAGACCCTGTTCGATTTCAACGCGATCCCGAATTCGGATTCGAAGTAGGCAATCACGCGCTGCCATTTGAGTTCGTGGTGTCGGCGCAAACTTGGCAGCACTCGCAACTTAGCCAGGGTTCGGTAACGTCGCAGAAATTCGCGCTCGAGCTGCTCAACTTGCAGCCGCCCCGAGTCGATGTCGTGCTCACCCATACCGAAGATGAGTGGAGCCGCGGTGCCGGCGAGCGCATCCACTATGGGCTGGCTGAACTGATCCTCACCTGCGAGGTTGCGGCGCAGAAACGGCACAACCGCGAACTCACTGCGCCCCTGGATGTGCTTCAACGGAACCTGTGGGATTTCGGGGCGCTCGGGAAGCCGCTCAAAAATCCCGGCGCTTTCGGCGATCTCACGATAGAGACGCATGCGCACGAGCGGCCACAGATACACGTTTCCGATGCGCCAGTTGAGCAGGTCTTCGCGCTGCTCGATGTGGGTTAGCGCACGCCAGAGTCGGTCGACGGTCATTGCTATTCGCGGCTCGCGAGAGGCGAGCTAGCGACCCTCCAAGAGCTCGGCTGCCTTGTCAAAATCGGCTCGAGTGTCGATGTCGATGCTGTCCTGAGCCGACATCACGAACGCACTGGCGCCTGGAGTCGGAATCTTTCGCTGTTCAACAAAATCCGTGTACTTGAAAAGGTAGATCGCGCCGTTTGGAACGAAGGTCGGCGGCAGTTCTTGACGGTTCTTGTCAAACGCTTCAGGGAACATCGGGCTGAGTTTTCCATCCTGAATAATCAGCGTCCAGTACGGTGACTTCTCAAGCTGAACCACCGAAACCACCGAACCCCTGAGGTTGTTGGCTCGATAGATATCCAGCGCCTGCGAAACATGCTTCGGAGTGCGCAGCGGTGAGGTCGGTTGAAGATAAATCACGAGGATGTCGTGGCCGATGATCACCGAGTCTTCGGCTTCGAAGAAGTCTTCGAGGAGGTCGGCGGGAGTTGCATCATCGGTTGCGGCCTCTGGCTTGCGACGATGGGCAACGGCTCCGCAACGCTCGGCCTCGGCCAGAATCGCGTCGTCGTCGCTCGAAACGACAATCAGGTCGACGAGGCCGTCCTGCAACTTGGCACAGTCGACAGCTCGCTCGATGAGTGACTTGCCACCCAGTTTCATGAGGTTCTTGCCCGGCAAGCCCTTCGAGCCCCCACGGGCCGGGATCATTGCTACGACGGTCAATCCATTCAGCATTTTTAGCCCCTAGCGACCTAGAAGTTGAGCCACTCCGCGTGGTTGGTGCGAGCCTCGTTTAGGTCGTCATGACGACCGATATCGAGCCAAGATTCGTGAATCGGGAACGCGACGACTTTCTCACCCTTGGCTCGTACCAGGTCGAGCAGGGTCGGCATGTCGGTGAACTCATCCTTGGGAATTAGGTCGAGGGTTTCTGGGCTGAGCGCATAGATACCGGCCGACACCATAGAGCGATGGATTGGCTTCTCACTGATGGACGCGACCTCGGTGCCCTCGATATTGACCACACCGTAAGGAATTTGGAACTGGTACTCGCGCACTCCAAGAGTTGCGGTGGCGTGCTGTTTCTTGTGGAACTTGACCACCTGAGTGAAATCGCAGTTGGTGAGCAGATCGCTGTTCATGACGATGAACGGCTCGTTGAAACGACCAGCCAACTGGGCCAAGGCACCCGCTGTGCCGAGCGGTTTGTCTTCGTGCAGGTATTGCACGTTTAGGCCCAGCCAGGCGCCATCTTTGACGTGGTCCTCGATGATGTCAGCCAGGTAGTTGACCGAAATGAAGATGTTCTTGAAACCCTGCGACTTTAGTTTGCGCAGAATGATTTCAATGATTGGCGTCTCACCAATCGGCAGCATAGGCTTCGGCACATTGTGCGTCAGCGGGTGCAACCGCACGCCCTTGCCACCAGCCATGAGCACCACCGGAGTGCTCAACTCGACAGCGGTCGAAAGATCGGCATCGGTGAACATTCCGAGCAACTTGCCCTGAGCGTCGACCACCGGAACCTGGTGGATGAGCTTCGGAATCTCACGAGTCATGACCTCGCGGCCGTCGTCCTCAAGGGTCGCGGTGTGCGGGTTCTGGTTCATCACCTCGGTGATCTTGGTTTCGACCCCAAGGCCGCGAAGCAGACCACGGCGAATGTCGCCGTCGGTTACTGTTCCAAGCAATTTGCCCGAAGCATCGGCAACCAGCGCAATCTGCTTGGCGCCCTTATTGATAGCCTCGATGGTTTGCA
>JAGWTM010000074.1 GCA_028868975.1 Actinomycetales bacterium | reverse complement strand
AATAGCAACTTGACCTTGTCATAGCTGGCACCTCCGCTCAGATAACCGAGCAGGACGCCACCGAGCAGCAGAAGGACGGTCTTGCCAAGTAGCACCTCGCGCAGCAGTTCGCGATTGCGAAGCGCCTCGAAGCCACCTTTTGCGAGCAGAACTCCGACCAGAATTCCAGGGATCTCCATCGCCACGAGCAGGGTTGTGACGAGACCCTCATACGGCACATCGCTCGAATCGAGAAAAACCAGTGCTGCGGTGAAGGTGACGAGTGACGTTGAACCGTAGTGGGCCGCGATGGCTCCGCGATCAACGTTTGCCAGTGGCCGAATCGCCTTGAGCGCCCAGAAAAAGATTGTGGGCAGCAGGATGCCGATACCGAGGGTCGCGAGGATCGGCGCAATCGCGTTGTCGAAAGTCGTTTCCTTGAGGGCGTGACCACCCTTGAGGCCAATGGCCAAGAGCAGCACGAACGAAATCGAGTCAAAAGCGCCTTTGGATACGCTGAGGTCGGTCTTGATTCGAGAGGCGATGATGCCCAGCGCGAAGGCTAGAACCGGAATGCTGGTGAGATTGGCTAGAGCGTTTTCGAGATTCATAACATGAAAAATAATACAGGAAATTTATTTCTGTAAAAGGGCCGCGGGTATATTGAAAATCATGAGTTGGACCTTCCTCAGCAATCACGGACACGTTGCCGTGCAGCTTGCTAAGAATCCCGATATCAAGGTCGCCGAATTGGCCAAACTCATCGGCGTTACCGAACGCCACATCAGCACCGTGATCAATGATTTGCGCGAGGCCGGCTATCTCGAGGTTTCGAAAGATGGTCGCAACAACAGGTACCGCCTGCTGGTGGACGGCCCGCTGCGTCACAACGCCGAGTCATACAAGACCCTCCAAGATCTGCTCCACGTTTTTGCCGATGAGTAACCTCATCGAATTCGCCATCGTGGCCGGCTTATTGACCATGCTGCCCGGCATCGACACGGCTCAAATCCTGCGCTCATCTATCTTGGGCGGCCCGCGGCTTGCCTACATGACGCTGTTTGGCATTTTCATCGGCGTCTGGATTCTCGGTGTCGCCGCCGCGGTAGGCGTCAGCGCGGTGCTGCTGGCCTCGCCCGTTTTGTACGCCGGACTCAGCTATGTCGGAGCCGCGTACCTCATCTATCTAGGCCTCAAAATGATGTGGGATGCGCGCAGCGTCGGCGCGTTTGTTGTGACACCGGGGGTCACCGAGCGCGGCTCGCTCAAGGCCATCGGCCGTGCGGCGTTCATCACCCTCACCAATCCGAAGGGTGCCGCTTTCTACGTGGCGGTATTTCCGGCCTACATCCCGCACGACATCAACCCTGCGCTCGCCGGCCTCGAACTGTCGTCGCTTCACAACCTGCTCGCCCTGATTTGGTTTTCGATTTGGATCTGGGGCACAAACTTCGCCAAAAACTTCTTCTCACGCCCTCGAGTTCGGCAGGTCATGGAGGTCGTTTCAGGCCTCGCGATGCTTGGTTTTGGCATCAAGATGCTGCTCGACCACAACTGAGGCGAACTTAGACTGAACCCATGATCGGCGTCGGCACTCTCGTAAACATCGCGACTATCGTGGCGGGCTCTGCCATCGGAGTGCTCCTCGGTGGACGCCTTCCCGAAAAAACCAACCGAACGGTAACCGAGGCCCTGGGTCTGCTAACCCTCGTCTTGGCCGGGCTGAATCTGACCTCGTTGAATGACAAGGGCTTTGTCACCGCTGCCGGCCAAATCGGCACCTTCATGATCGTCATCTTCGCGATGCTTTTTGGCACAATCACCGGCTCGTTGCTCGGCATCGAAAAGCGCCTCGAGAGCTTCGGCGGTTGGCTTCAGGCTCGGCTGTCGCGGGGCCGAACCCAGTCGAGTGAGGGCCGAGAGCGATTCATCACCGGCTACGTGAACGCATCCCTGATTTTCGCGATTGGGCCGATGGCGATTCTCGGCTCCATCGCCGACGGCGCAGACCATAACCCAAACACTTTGATCATCAAGGCCATCCTCGATGGATTCGCCTGCATCGCCTTCGCGGCCAGTCTCGGTTGGGGTGTTGCCGCTTCGGCGATCACGGTAGGCGCATGGCAGGGGTTCGTCACCGTGGTTGCCGCCTTCGCGGGGGCCTTCATTCCCGGCTCCATGATCGCGGCGATTACCGCCACCGGCGGAGTGCTCATGCTCGCAATTTCGCTGCGGCTTTTGAATCTAAAGCCAATTGCGGTGGCCGACATGCTGCCCGCACTGGCTTTTGCCCCTCTTCTGACCTGGCTTGCTGGTGCGTTCATCGGGAGTTAGGCGTAGCCTAGAAGCATGCCAAGCATCGAGATGAAGCCGGATGCGCTAGTCGTCCACCTGACACCTTTTGAGAAGGTCTGGGCGTTTGGCGGCGACGTGGTCATTCCGTGGTCACAACTTCGTGGGGCTGAGACGCTCGACCGCACGTTTTGGCGAAAACTGGGGTTGCGGGCTCCGGGCACTGGCGCACCTCCGTTTTACGTGGCCGGCACGTACCGCTGGAAGGGCGATCGCGCATTCGTCAGCTGGTCTCGCAAGCACATCCCGCTTCAAATAAACCTCGAGGGTCACAAATACAACCGCGTTGTAATCGGCATCGAAGACGCCGAGGGATGGGCCGAGCGCATCAACTACACGCTCGCCAGCTGCTAGACAAATACCTCTTTACATTTGTCGCAGAACCGTTATAGACTGACCTTTTGCTCCCAACACCCGCCCTCATATTTCGGTTGGCGCGCGTGTCGCATATAGAGGCGGCATTGGTTCAGGGTTGCGATCTCATCCACTAACCAACGAGTCATCCTTTTGGAGGGATTTCCTTGGCTGCGAAGAACGCATCAAAGACCATCAAGAACGACCGTACGGCACAGCGCCCTTCCTTTGCGAAGACCCCTGAGCCAATTCAGGTCCCAGACCTACTCAAGCTTCAGACCGAGAGCTTCAACTGGCTCGTCGGCAATGACGCTTGGAAGGCAACGGTAGAGCCAGGCACCAAGAACGGCCTGCAGGAGATCTTCGAAGAGATCTCGCCTATCGAAGACTCAGCCAACGCTTCGCAGGACGCGAAGATGGGTCTGACCTTTGCCGAGCCAGAGCTTTTCGACCCTTCATACACTCCAGACGAGTGCAAGACCAAGGGCAAGAGCTACACCCAGCCGCTCTACATCAAGGCTGAGTTCACCAACTACCTGACCGGTGAAATCAAGTCACAGACCGTCTTCATGGGCGACTTCCCTGTGATGACCGAAAAGGGCACCTTCATCATCAACGGCACCGAGCGCGTGGTTGTCTCGCAGCTCGTCCGTTCGCCAGGTGTCTACTTCTCGGTTTCGACCAACACCACCGGTAACCTCGACGTTCGCAACAACAAGGCTCAGATCATCCCGAGCCGCGGTTCATACCTCGAGTTCCTGACCGAGTGGGTTCGCGATGACCGCAAGCCAATCGCTCGTTTCGGCCAGCCAATCCTCCAGGTCGCTGTCGACCGCAAGACCAAGGTTTCGGCAACCATCTTCCTGAAGGCCCTCGGTCTTTCAAAGGATGAGATCATCGATCTCTTCGCCGACGTCAAGCCAGCCGTCCTCGCAGCCAAGGGCTGGGAATTCGACGTTGACCTGATTGCCAACACCCTCGCCTACGACGAGTCGAAGGTCTTCGGTGCTAACCCGATCATCACCAAGGAAGACGCTCTGCGCGAGCTCTACCGCAAGGTCCGCGGCGAGACTGCCGGTGCCGAAGTTGCAGAAGCATGGTTGAAGTCAACCTACTTCGAGCCAAAGCGCTACAACCTCGCTCGCGTTGGTCGCCACAAGCTCAACCGCAAGCTGCAGATTAACGTTGACGCGGCCGCCAACACCCTCACGGTGAACGACATCGTCGCCACCCTGAAGTACCTCCTCCTGTTCGACCTTCAGATCAAGAACGCTGCAATCGCTCAGTCGGGTGCAAACGTCGAGTTCTCGGTCAAGATGGAGAAGGACGCCAAGCCGGTCAAGATTCGCGTTAGCGCGGACGACATCGACGACTTCTCGAACCGCCGCATTCGTTCGGTTGGCGAGCTCATCCAGAACCAGGTTCGCATCGGCCTCAGCCGTATGGAGCGTGTTGTTCGCGAGCGCATGTCGACTCAGGACATCGAGGCCATCACCCCGCAGACCCTGATTAACCTCCGCCCAGTCGTGAGCGCAATCAAGGAATTCTTCGGCGCTTCACAGCTGTCACAGTTCATGGACCAGAACAACCCGCTAGCCGGCCTTGCTCACAAGCGCCGCCTCTCGGCTCTTGGTCCTGGTGGTATCGCTCGTGAGCGTGCCCAGATGGAGGTTCGTGACGTTCACCCATCGCACTACGGTCGTATGTGCCCGGTTGAGACCCCAGAAGGCCCGAACATCGGTCTTATCGGTTCGCTAACCGCATACGCACAGATCAACGCATTCGGCTTCATCGAGACCCCTTACAACAAGGT
>JAGWTM010000073.1 GCA_028868975.1 Actinomycetales bacterium | reverse complement strand
TATTGAATGGACCGAGCAATCGGTGCTACCCGGTGCGCTCCGTGGCGAACTGTTTTGGACAGGAAAAACCGGATCCGGGGCCGACATTTCCAGCGCGCTCGTGGGTTGGCAAACGATTCGATTTGAAGTCACCGAGGAACCTCAAGCAGGCCTAGAGGGATACCGCTGGGCCTACACGCCTACACTCGGCATGTTTTCGAGTCAGGTGGATTGGGCTGGCAACTTACTAGTCAACGAATTCAAACTTCGCGCGGCTCTCGAGGCCGCCGGATCAAACGCGCTCGAGCTACAGCGCGAAATGCGCAAATTACTAGGTCAAAGTTGGGATGACGAACTAGAGGTCTTCAGACGAGCTGGAATGAACGCGCCTGTTGTCTGGCTGCAGCGAATCGGCTAATTAGTCCTAGGCCACGTAGGTGCTGAAAGCCACCACGGCATTGTGGCCGCCGAAGCCAAAGGAATTACTGATTGCCAAGTGCTTACCGTCTGGTAGCGGTCGCGGGCTGGTCACGACGTCGAGCGGAATTTCAGGATCCTGTTCGACAAGGTTGATGGTCGGTGGCAACACGCGTTCGTGTAGGGCAAGAATCGTAAAAATCGCTTCGATTGCGCCCGTACCGCCAAGCAAGTGACCGGTTGATGATTTGGTCGCCGAAACCGCGATGTTCGAGAGGTGATCGCCAAAGACGCGCTTCAGAGCGGTGTACTCGGCGATGTCGCCAACCGGGGTCGAGGTAGCGTGGGCATTTACGTGAACAACGTCCTCCGGGCGTGCACCAGCCTGCTTGAGCGCGGCAATCATGGCTCTAGCGGCACCGCTACCCTCTGGATCCGGTGCGGTGATGTGATAAGCGTCAGATGTGACAGCGCCGCCGACTAGCTCGGCGTAAATTCGTGCACCTCGAGCTTGAGCGTGCTCTAGCGTCTCGAGAACAACTGCACCGGCTCCTTCACCCATGACGAAGCCGTCACGCGAAGTGTCATAAGGTCGGGATGCCGCTTGAGGTTCGTCATTGCGACGCGAGAGCGCGTGCATGGACGCAAAGGCTGCGATAGGCATCGGGTGGATAGCCGCCTCGGCGCCACCGGCAACAACAATGTCAATTTCGCCCGAACGAAGTCGTGTGATTGCGTTGGCGATGGCCTCGGTCGATGAGGCGCAGGCAGAAACAGCGGTGCGGACGCCACCTCGCGCGGCAATGTCCATGCCGATAGCGGCTGCTGGACCGTTTGGCATAAGCATTGGAACGGTCATCGGCATGACTCGACGGGGACCGCGTTCCTTGAGGGTGTCGTACGCGTCCAGAAGTGTCCAGACGCCGCCGATACCGGTGGCAAACTCGACGGCCAGGCGTTCTGGCTCGACGGCGGGGGAACCCGCGTCCGCCCAGGCCTCGCGACCGGCGACCAGCGCAAATTGACTGCTCGGGTCGAGTCGCTTGGCTTCTTGAGGTGTTAGGACCTCGGCAGCAGGAACCTTTGCCTGACCGGCAAAGGTGACGGGTAGCTCATACTTGGCAACCCATTCCTGCTCCAGAGTGGAAATACCAGACTCGCCAGCGAGCAGCGCGGCCCAGGTGGACTTTGCGTCTCCGCCCAGGGGCGTAGTTGCTCCGATTCCTGTTACGACAATTCGCTGAGTCAAGGTGATTTCCTTAGGTCTTTGAACGCTTCGGTTAGGCGTTGACGATGAAGTTGACGGCGTCGCCAACGGTGATGAGGTTCTTGACTTCCTCATCAGGGATCTTCACGCCGAACTTGTCTTCTGCGTTGACAACGATGGTCATCATCGAGATTGAGTCGATGTCAAGGTCGTCGGTGAATGACTTGTCGAGCTGAACTTTTTCGGTCGCGATGCCGGTTTCTTCGTTCACGATCTCGGCTAGGCCTGCGAGAACCTCGTTCTGGTCTAGTGCCATGGTTTGTCTCCTTAGTGATGGTGGAATAGCGGGTTTAAGTTTATGGGAGCACTACTACTTGGGCGCCGAAGGCAAGCCCCGCGCCGAAACCAATTTGGAGTGCCAAACCTCCAGATTTGACCTCACCGGACTCGAGTAGCGAATGCATCGCGAGAGGAATCGAAGCGGCGGATGTGTTACCGGTGTAGACGATGTCTCTGGCAACAACAACGCTCTCTGGGAGTTTTAGCTGCTTGGCCAACTCATCGATGATGCGGATGTTGGCTTGGTGAGTCACCAAAGCCGAAAGGTCGTCTGCCGAAACCCCAGCGACCTCGAGGGCTTGCTTGGCGACCTTAGCCATTTCCCAGACGGCCCAGCGGAAGACGGTTTGACCTTCCTGGCGCAGAGTCGGCCAGTTGGCTGTGCCATCGCGGAAATCGATCAGCGAAGCACTCATACCCACGGCATCCCAGTGAGAACCGTCGGAACCCCAAACCGTTGGGCTGATGCCCGGCTCATCCGATGGACCAACAATGGCTGCACCGGCGCCGTCACCGAGCAGGAAGCTGATTGTGCGATCGGTCGGGTCGATAAAGTCGGAGAGCTTTTCGCCTCCAACGACCAAAACATACTTGGCCATGCCTGAGCGCACCAGGGCGTCCGCCTGAGCAATGCCGTAGCAGTAGCCGGCGCAAGCAGCTGAAATGTCATAGGCGGGAGCCGGATTGGCACCAATCTTGTCGGCTAGGAGGGCAGCCGCGGATGGTGTCTGGTGCGGGTGCGTGATGGTACTGAAAAGCACGGCTCCGATTTCGGATGGGTCAATCCCAGCCTTCTTGATGGCCTCCTGCGAGGCCTCGACTGCCATATCCATCAGGCTTCGGCTCGCGCTTGCACGGCGGCGAGTGATGATTCCGGTGCGCTGACGAATCCATTCATCGCTTGAGTCAATCGGACCCGCGACATCGTCGTTGGTGACGGTCAGGTCACCTCTCGCAGCGCCGATTGCGTAGATGCGGGCGAACTTGACGGCTTGGTACTGATTCAACTGGGGGTGGGCCATCTAAACCTTCTGATTATTGCGCGAATGCTTATAACTTAGCCCTGAGCGGCTAAGCGTGGTTGGCAATTAGGTCGCGTGCCGCCGCTAACTGCTCCGGCGTTTTCACTGCCAAAGTCTCAATACCGGGCATTGAGCGCTTGGCGAGTCCCACCAGTGTTCCTGCCGGTGCCAGCTCGATAAGTGCCGTAACTCCGGCTTCGACCATGGCTGACATGCACAAATCCCAGCGCACAGGTGACGAGACCTGATTCACCAAAAGGCTGACAAATTCTGAACCGGATGCGATCTCGCGGCCGCCGGCATTGGTCCAGAGGCGCGGCCCAGGGTCGGCCACAGTGAGGCTCGCTGCGTAGCTCGCCAATGTCTCAACGGCGGGCTGCATGTAACGAGTGTGGAATGCGCCGGCAACCTGAATAGGAATCACTCGAGTTCCAGCCACGGGCTCGGCTTGAAGCGCGGCGATTGCTTCGACAGATCCAGCTGCCACAATCTGCCCACCGCCGTTGTAGTTCGCAGGCTGTAGCCCTAGCTCGGCGAGTCGCGACTCAATCTCGCTCTGGTCGCCACCGAGAATTGCCGCCATCGTGGTCGCTTCCAGGGCGGCGGCCTTCGCCATCGCGTCGCCGCGCTGTTTTACGAAGCGGATGCCCTGTTCAGGGGTAAACACTCCTGCGGCTACCGCAGCGGTGATCTCGCCAACCGAGTGGCCGGCAACCCCCGCTACTCCGATTTCACTTAGTGACTTACCCTCAACAAGTGCGGCTAGCGTGGCAACGCCGGTGGCAACGATAAGAGGCTGAGCAACTGCAGTATCACGGATGGTTTCTGCATCGCTCTCGGTGCCGTAACCAATCAGATCGATGTCTGCCGCACTCTGCTGTGATTCGATCGAGACCCTGAACTCAGGAACTTCAAGCCACGGTGAGAGCATTCCGGGAGTCTGGGCTCCCTGACCTGGGCAGACGACGACAATCATGAATTCTCCTTAGCCGACTTCTCGGGTATGACTAGGCGTCGCCACCGGCTGAACCACTGGTTCCGGCGGTGACATCGTGCAAGCGGTACCGCTCAATGGCCTGTGCCGGCGCTGAAGGATCCATTTCACCGCGCTCAACAAGCTGCTGAAGGACCCGCACGACGATGGATGGACCGTCAATCTTGAAGAATCGACGAGCCGCCGCGCGAGTGTCAGAGAAGCCGAAACCGTCAGCACCGAGAGTCGCATAGTCGCCTGGAACCCAAGGGCGAATCATGTCCTGCACGGCGTGCATGTAGTCGCTGACGCCGAGGAATGGACCCTCAGCACCCGAGAGCTTCTTGGTCACGTAAGCCGGTTCAACTGCTGAGCCCGGGTTCAGGAACTTCTGCTCATCCTTGGCGAGTCCATCGCGACGCAACTCGGTCCACGAAGTAACCGACCAGATGTCGGCTGAAACGCCCCAGTCATCCTGAAGCAGTCGCTGGGCTTCATAGGCCCATGGCACTGCCACACCTGAGGCCAGAATCTGCGCCTTGCGGCCCGAGTGCTCATTCTTGCTGATGCGGTGAATGCCTCGGATAATGCCGTCGACGTCAACAT
>JAGWTM010000020.1 GCA_028868975.1 Actinomycetales bacterium | reverse complement strand
TGAGCGTCGCCGTGAGGTTTGAAGCCAGTGCAACCGGGATGCGCGCTGCGGCACCGGCCGAGGTCTTCCAAGCAGAAGCCGTCACACCGGTCGAGCGTCGCTGCGGCAAAATCACGCCCTGGCCACCAAAGGCAGCGATCGAACGAATAATCGCACCCAGGTTACGAGGGTCGGTAATGCCATCGAGAGCCACAAGCAACGGGGTTTGACCGCGCGAGATGATCACGTCGAGCATCTCCTGTGGGTGGCTGTACTTATAAGGCGGAACAGCCAACGCAATACCTTGGTGAACCGAGTCGAATCCGGTTAGGCGATCGATTTCAGGACGCGTAACTTCGCTCACCGGAATGCCGCGCTTGTTGGCCAGGTTGATGGCTTCCTTGACGCGGTCATCCATTTCGATGCGCTGAGCGAGGTAGAGCGCGGTGGCCGGGACCTTAGCGCGCAATGCCTCGAGCACTGAGTTGCGACCGGAGAGCACCTCGCTCTGCTCGGCTGCCTTGGTCACTCGCTGCGCGTTGGTGCGCCCAGCACCGCCGGTGCCTGCGGTTCGAGCGCTAGGCGCCAGAAACTCGCCACGTTTGATTGTCGATGCCTCGCGCTTGTCAGCAGCCGATTTGTTGCCCTTGTAAGCCTTGTGCCCCTTGCGGTCCTCGGCTTTGGGGGTTGGGCCACGGCCCGCTAGGCGGTCCTTGCCGTGTCCACCGGTGCCGACAGAGGCACCCTTCTTGCCGCGCGCTGCGCCTGGACGTCCTGGTTTTGCCATTAGCTGATGCTCCAATTGGTTCCGTCGGCAGCATCTTCAAGCTGAATGCCAGCTGCCTTGAGTTGATCACGAATTGCGTCTGAACGCGCAAAATCTTTGTTAGCTCGAGCGAGGTTGCGCTCGGCGATAAGTGCTTCCATGAGTGAGCCGAGGGCCTTGCTCTCGGCTGAATCACCCTGACCGACCGACCAAACGGATGAGTTTGGGTTCAGCCCGAGAACGTCCACCATAGCGGTGACGGCCGAAAGTTCCACCTGCGCGGCGGCATCCTCATGGGCGTCCAGTGCGGCGTTGCCAGCACGAACGGCCTCGTGCAATGCCGCCAGGGCTGCTGGCAAGTTCAAATCTTCATCCATCGCGCTCACAAAAGCGGTGGGCAGCTGTTGGTAGCGGTCGTGGTGACCTTCAAAATCACGACGCCCGAGCTTGCGTTCAGCACGCGCGAGGAATCCCTCGACACGCGAAATCGCCGACTCTGCCTCGGCGAGTGCCGAATCGTGCAGGTCGAGAACACTTCGATAGTGAGCGCTGCCCAAGAAATAGCGAGCCGCGATCGGACGCGCCTGCGTGAACAGGTCACTCGCGAATGTGCTGTTGCCGAGCGACTTGCTCATCTTCTGACCGCCCACATTCACGAGCCCGTTGTGAAGCCAGAAGTTGGCAAACTCATCGCCCGCCGCGCGCGATTGAGCTAGTTCGTTTTCGTGATGCGGGAATCGCAGGTCGAGGCCTCCACCGTGGATGTCAAACCTGGCTCCCAGGTAGCGAGTGGCCATTGCCGAGCATTCAAGATGCCAGCCTGGACGCCCTGCTCCGAACCGGGTCGGCCACTGGGCGGTAACCGGTTCATTCGGCTTGGCCGCCTTCCAGAGCGTGAAATCGCGAGCGTCCAACTTGCCTCGCAGTTGCCCCTCGGCGTCGTCGACCATGTCTTCAATGCGCTGATTGGTGAGCTCGCCATAGCTGGCCCACTTTGAAGCTTTGAAGTACACGTCGGCCGAACCGTCGGTTGCCTGATAGGCGTAGCCGGCGTCAATCAGCCTGTCGACCAACTCGAGCATCTCAGTGATGTGCCCGGTGGCCCGAGGCTCGTACGTGGGCGCTTCGATGCCCAGAGTGCGGTAGGCCGCATTGAATTCTTGCTCAAATTGGTAGGCCAGCGCCCACCACGGAACGCCCGCTTCCGAGGCCTTTTCAAGGACCTTGTCGTCAATGTCGGTGACGTTGCGCACGAGGGTGACCCGGAGGCCCTTGGCCGCTAACCAACGACGCAATATGTCATAGACCAATGCCGAACGCAGGTGACCCACGTGCGGTGCTCCCTGAACCGTCGGCCCGCAAACGTACATGCCAACTTCGCCAGCTTTGAGCGGCACAAATTCTCGAAGGGTTTGAGCCTTCGAGTCATACAAATTCATTGCCGTTGCGGTCACGACCCAAGCCTACCCTCGGCTCGAATCAGCAAGGCGGTGGCGACTGCGGCAACACCCTCGGAGTTACCCAAGAAGCCAAGCCCGTCGGTGGTAGTTGCCGAGAGTGAGACAGGTGCGCGCAAGAGATCAGACAGGACGCCCTCAACCCGCTCACGGTGTGGCGCAACTTTAGGGCGGTTACCAATAATCTGAACGCTCACGTTTGCCACTCGCCAACCGGATTCGCCGATTAGTTCGAGGGCCCCGCGCAGAAATACTTCACCGTTTGCTCCGGCGAATTCCGGGCGATCGACCCCAAAGTTGCTTCCAATATCGCCAAGCCCAGCAGCCGAAAGCAGGGCATCTACGATGGCGTGGCTGACTGCGTCGCCGTCACTGTGCCCGTCGAGTCCGCGCTCCCCCGCCCAGCTGACCGTGCCGAGGTAGAGCGGCTTGGATTCATCTTCGGTGAATCGGTGCGTGTCGGTTCCAATTCCGATGCGGATCGATGGTGTGGACTCGTTGCCGATGGTTCCGGCGACCAGCGCATACGCCCGGTCAACATCGGCAGGTGTGGTGATCTTGAAGCCTCGGGTGTCACCTTGCACAGAGCCAATCTCATAACCGCGAGCCTGCATGAGCGAAGCATCATCGGTGTGATCGGCTTCGGCCTGGCTGTAGGCGTCCAAAAGTTGCTCTGCGATAAAACCCTGCGGCGTTTGCGCTGCGCGCAATTCGGTGCGATCGACGGTTTCGAGGATCACATCACCGGCGACGCGCTTGATGGTGTCAACGACCAATTCGACCGGAATGATGCCGCGACGCTGCTCACGCACGGCCTCGGCAACTCGGTCAAAGACCTGCGTTGGTGCGAAAGCACGAGCGGCATCGTGAACGAGCACGACGTCGATGTCGGGGTCAAGAACGGTCAACGCCCGCGCGATAGATGCCTGTCGGGTGTCACCTCCGCCAACCACATTGACGCGGATGCGTGAATCAGCACCCAGGTTTTCGACGGTCAAACGCGCCTCGTCCAGCAGGTCGCCGGGTGCCGCAACAATCAACTGAGCCAACCGGTCGGCAGCCAGAGCGCGTTCGACTGAGTAAGACAGCAAAGTCCGCGCTGCGATTGGAAAAAAGGCTTTTGGAACGGCGGCACCGAGGCGTTCGCCCTTGCCGGCCGCCACGATGACCACCGCGAGATCACGCGAGGTCATGGGTTGCCCTAGGCTCCGGCTTTTTCGAGAACTTTATCGAGCTGACCCGAAGCCGACTCTTCGTCAGTCTTGTGGGCCAGAGCGAGCTCTGAAACGAGAATCTGGCGCGCCTTGGCAAGCATTCGCTTCTCACCTGCTGAGAGCCCGCGATCCTGGTCGCGACGCCAAAGGTCACGAACAACCTCGGAAACCTTGATGACATCACCCGAGGCGAGCTTCTCAAGGTTCGCCTTGTAGCGGCGTGACCAGTTGGTTGGCTCTTCGGTGAATTCTGCCTGGAGTACGCCGTAGACGCGCTTGACACCAGCGGCATCGATTACGTCGCGCACACCGACGCTTTCAACATTGTCGGCAGGAACCCAAATGGTTAGGTCACCCTGAGCCACCTTGAGCTGTAGGTATAGCTTGGACTCGCCACGAAAGACACGGTCGCCAACAGCAATAATTTCTGCAGCTCCGTGGTGTGGGTAAACGACGGTCTCGCCGACTTCAAAACGCATTAGGAAAATCCCTCCGGAAACCCCAATTTTACCACAGGAGCGCCCATTTCTAAAGGGTAGACTTGGCTCGAAAACCATTCGCAGGAGGAATGAATGATTCGCAAGTTTGCCGCGATCGCGATTGCCGCCGGTGTAGTGCTCGGCACCGCTGGCTGCAACATGATTAGCCACGTTGCCACCAACGACCCATACGCCCCTTCAGACGGCGCACAAGGCCACATTGGCGACCTGAAGGCACGCAACTTCCTCTTGCTTCAAGACTCAACCAAGAGCATCCTGATCGGCTCGCTGGTCAACAGCGCCGAAGCCGCTACCAAGGCATCGCTCGAATACAAGGACGCCGGTGCCGACAAGACCACCGAAGTCAACCTGAACGGCTACCAGAAGTTTGACCTTGGCTACAACGGAACCGCTGCACTGCCGGTGGTAACCGACCTCAAGCCAGGCGCACTGTTCAAGTTGACTCTCAGAAGCAACGGCGAGGCCGTAGAAATCTCGGTTCCGGTGCTGGATGGCACCCTCAAGGAATACAAGGCCATCCTCGACGCAACCAACTAGCTTCGAAAAACACTCAAACGAAAAGGGCATCCTCGCGGATGCCCTTTTTCTTTTTGCCAGTGACCGCTAAGCCTCAAACTTGTAGCCGAGGCCGCGCACGGTTAGCAGATGAATTGGTCGCGCTGGGTCATCCTCAATTTTTGAACGGATGCGCTTGACGTGAACATCAAGAGTCTTGGTGTCACCGAAGTAGTTGCTCCCCCAGACTCGGTCGATGATTTGACCGCGGGTGAGCACGCGATTCACGTTTTCGAGCAGCAACTCGAGAAGCTCGAATTCCTTGAGCGGCATCGCCACCTTCTTGCCGTGGACCATCACCTCGTGGCGTTCGAGATCCATGCGAACCGGTCCCGCTTCGAGAATATTGCTCGGAGCCACAGCAGGTTCAACATTGCGGCGCAAAACCGCCTTCATGCGGGCTAGCAATTCACGACTCGAGTAAGGCTTGGTCACATAGTCATCGGCGCCAATTTCGAGACCAACTACTTTGTCAATCTCACTGTCTTTGGCGGTCAACATGATGATTGGCACGGATGAGGTTTGGCGAATAACTCTGCAGACCTCATTGCCAGAGATGCCGGGGAGCATCAGATCGAGCAGGATCAAATCCGCTCCGTGACGTTCGAAGGCCTCGAGTGCAGCGTTACCATCGGCCGCCTCGATGATGTCGAAACCCTCGCGCTGCAAGAGGTAGACCAGTGGTTCGCGAAGCGACTGTTCGTCTTCAACAACCAGGACTTTTGTCATTTCTTTGCCTTCTTTTCGGACTTTTTGACAGATTTCGATGCCGACTGGACAGCTTTCTGCGTGTCTGAATTCTTGGCGGACTTCTTGACCGCCTTCTTGTCAGACTTGCCCTTCACAATGGCCGCAGCGCCAGCTACGGGGATGCGAAGTGTGAAAGTTGAACCAATACCAGGTCGCGAGAAAACGGCCACTTCACCGCGATGGTTGTGCGCCACATGCTTGACGATGCTCAAACCCAATCCGGTGCCACCAGTCTGACGCGAACGCGATGGGTCAACTCGATAGAAGCGTTCAAAAATGCGCTTCTGATCCTCGGCCGAGATTCCGATTCCGCTGTCGGTAACCGCGATTTCGGCAATGTTCTGCGAGACCGCCAAGCCAATGCCGACCTGAGAGTTTTCGTCGGAGTAGGTGATGGCATTTTCGATTAGGTTGCGAACCGCGGTGACCAACATGCTCTGGTCGCCAAACACAAAAATGCCCGCTGGCGCATCCACACCGATTTTCACCTTGCGGGCCTCGGCGGTGTGCTTGTTGAGTTCGACCGCCTCATTCACGACCTCATGTAGCTCGACCAACTTGGCGTAGCTCGCGACCTCGGCCGACTGCAACCTCGAAAGTTGAATGATTTCTTTGACCAGTGAGCCGAGGCGCTTGGATTCACGAAGCAGGTCACCCGAAAACTTTTTGACCATTTCAGGTGAATCGGATGCGTCTTGAAGGGCCTCAGCCAGCAGACTGATGGCACCAATCGGAGTCTTCAACTCGTGTGAGATGTTCGCGATGAAGTCGCGTCGGGTTTCATCGAGTCGATGCGCCTCGGTTCGGTCGTCGACGAGAAGAAGAACGTTCTCACTGCTCATCTTGGCGGCGCGAACGTGCACCCAGGTGGTGTTTCCGCGCAGTCCACTGGACAAAGTTGTTTCCAGGCTAACCGGCTCGTCTGACTCTCGAGCGGTCGTCACAAGCTCACGAAGCTTCTTGTGAGCCAACACGCGATTATTGACCAACCCCATCGCAAGAGCACCGTCGGTGGCCCTGATCACGGTGTCAGTTGAGCCGATCACTAGCCCCGCTGAGGCCAATACGTCGAGCACCTCGGTGGCGCCGTCAACGACGTTTTCGGCGTCCTGATTGATGTGCAATTCGGCGCGACGTAAGGTCCGCACAAAGAGGGCAAGCACGAGCACGGCACCGACGGCGAATCCGCCAATTCCCGCTAGCAAAACCCAAACGTTCACGAGGTTAACACTATGCGGATTCATCCAATTCAAAATTGCTAAATCGTTGACCGGACGCGTTTTTAGCCGCACGTTTAGAGATAGTTCACCGTCTGTTAGCCTTTCGCTGGAAGTCTTGTCACGAAAGGGGCAGCCATGCGCGAAGTATTCCAGGACCAGTTGCACGAAGTTCAGGACCGTTTGGTCGAGATGGCCGAGTCGGTGACTCACATCATGACCGATGCGTCGAGCGCCTTCATCAACTCTGACGTTGCCATGGCCGACCGAGCCATCGCACTAGCCGAGGCCAACGAGAGCAAGGCTCTCACTCTGGACGAGCTTGTGATTCGAATCCTTGCGCGCCAGTCACCTGTTTCGCGCGATTTGCGCATCCTCGTTTCGGCACTACGCATCAGCGCCTCGCTCGAGCGCATGGGTGCGCTTGCCGGCCACATTGCGGCCATCGCCCGCTACCGTTTTCCTGGTTCGGCTGTGCCTACCAGCCTGAAGAGCACCTTCGAAGAGATGGGTCGCCTCGACATCGACCTGGCTAAGAAGATCACCAAGATTCTGCGCAGCACCGACGCCGACGAGGCTCGTGCCATCCAGGCACAGGATGAGCGAGTCGACCAGCTGCACCGCCACGTCTTTGATGTCGTCCTCGGCGATGACTGGAAGGAAAACGCGATGTACACCGTCGACGTAACTCTGGCCAGCCGTTACCACGAGCGCTTCGCCGACCACGTGGTCGATATCTCGAGCAAAATCAGCTACCTGACCACCGGCGAATGGGCCGAGCAGGACTAGCCCAAGCCAAATACTTGCTAAATGCAAAAGGCCTCCCGGTTGGGAGGCCTTTTGTTTTGGCTAAGTTGGGGTTACTTCTTACCCTGGGCGGCAACCGCAGCGGCACCGGCTGCAGCAGCCTCTGGGTCGAGGTATTCACCGCCGGGAACGATTGGCTTGAAGTTCTCATCCAGGTGGTAAACCAGCGGGATGCCGGTTGGAATGTTCAGCTCTGCGATGGCCTCGTCGCTGATGTCATCGAGGTGCTTGACCAGCGCGCGAAGCGAGTTACCGTGAGCGGTGACCAGGACCGTCTTGCCGCTCTTGAGGGCAGGCTGGATGTCTGACATCCAGTAAGGCAGCATGCGCTCAAGGACATCCTTCAGGCATTCGGTCTTTGGAATGTTTTCACCCAGGTCGGCGTAACGCTCGTCATGAGCCTGCGAGTACTGGTCGTTGTCGTCGATTGGTGGAGGTGGTACGTCGTACGAGCGGCGCCAAGTTTGGAACTGCTCTGCGCCGTACTCAGCAAGGGTCTGCGCCTTGTCCTTGCCCTGCAGAGCACCGTAGTGACGCTCGTTCAAACGCCAGTCACGAACAACATCGATCCATGCGCGGTCAGCCGCGTTGAGTGCGATGTGGGCGGTGTTGATAGCGCGACGCAAGCGAGAGGTGAAAAGCAAATCAGGCTTGAGGCCCGATTCCTTCAGCAGCTCGCCGGCACGGTGTGCCTCGGCGCGACCCTGGTCGCTGAGCTCGACATCGACCCAGCCGGTGAACAGGTTTTCCTGATTCCAAACACTGTTGCCGTGGCGCAAAAGGATGAGAGTGTATTTCGCAGTCATGCCGACAAGTTTATCGGCGACCATGACTGGCCCGTTTCTCGCGGATCTTGGCGACCGCTCGCGTATCTTGGTTGCTGGAGGAAAAGTGGTCAAAAAAGCTCAGCCGCTCGAGATCAGCCGAGGCAAACCAATCGGCAACATCACTCGCGGCACCACCAACCCAAACCGTCTCAGGCGCGTCGACCGCTACCTAACCACCTTGCCAAATTTGCGTGTGGCAGACCAACCGATAGTCGTTGATCTGGGTTACGGAGCCAGTCCGATTACCGCCATCGAGCTTCTACAACGAGTATCGAAGGTTAATTCCGGCGCGCACGTCTTGGGCATCGAAATCGATCGAGAGCGAGTCGAGCGTGGGCTCGAGCTAGCAACCGAAAACCTTCACTTTGCGCTCGGCGGCTTCGAGGTGCCGATGCCGCCAGAATTTGCCCCCGGCCGCCCGGTCGATATCATCCGATGCTTCAACGTTCTGCGACAGTACGACGAATCGGATGTGCCCCAAGCTTGGTCACGCATGCAAGCTCGCTTGAGCGAAAACGGATTCTTGGTTGAGGGCACCTGCGATGAGATTGGCCGAGTTGCATCCTGGGTCACGCTGAGCAAAACCGCAGTCGAAACCCTGACCATATCGCTTCGCCTGACCGATTTGGAAGCGCCATCGAAGGTTGCCGAGCGCTTGCCCAAAGCGCTGATTCACCACAACGTTCCCGGCGAGCGCATCCACGATTTTCTAACTGCCATGGATGCAGCTTGGCGCACTCACTCGGGCGTCGGAGCCCTGTCGGCTGTTCAGCGCTGGCAGGCGATGTGTCGCGATCTGATGGCAGCTGGTTGGCCAATCGTCGGAGACCGAAAGCGCTGGCGCCTAGGCGAAGTAACCGTGGCTTGGAAAGCGGTAGCGCCTTAGACAGCCGGAAGTTCGTCGCGGGCGTCATCCTCGTTCATGCCGGCGGCGCAAAGCAGGTCAACCAGCAACGGTCGGAGCAATAGCAGCACACTGGCCTCGCGCAACTGGTCGGCGATGCCAAATTTCTTAGGGTCAAGCTGGTGAATGATTTCGAGCAATTGCTCTTGGGCCACCGATAGCTCTGCAGGCTCTTCCAAGCCAGCCTGCAGCGTGCGGACCGCACCTTCGACCTGTTCCAGCAGGTCGGCTAGATAAGGTCGGGCAACGCCGTCACGCAGCAAAAAGTCGATGCGCCGGACCACGACGCGAAGATTTCGCGTGGCCAAATCCATACCTCGCATTAGTCGCACCTGCCCCTGCAACTCATCGCGGTATTTGCGCAGGAACGGACTAATTCGACTGATCGAGATTGCACTGTCGAGCGACATTCGCCAGTTGTCAATCAACGGTTGGCTTCGGCGCACCCGCACCAGCGCGGCATCGGCCACCTTGAAGTCCTTGTTGAGCAGAGCTTTTCGCACATCGGCCACGGCACTCAGGAACACCTCGAACAGCCGCGACGCATCCTTATTGGCCATGCCTCTGGGGTCACGCGGAATCAGGGCCGTCACCACAAGCGCCGTCAAACCACCGATCAGGCCATCGATGGAGCGCACAAAAACGCCACCGGCTGGAGCCTCGAGCAAGTGCACAAGCATGGCTTGAATGCCCACGGTTAGGGCGAAGGATGCGCTACCGCTGATGAGGCGAGCAGCGGCGAGGCTGACTAGCAAGACCACCGTCATTTGCCAAAGCCCCTGGCCGAAGGTCAGAAGCAAAACTTCGCTGAGCGCAATTCCGACAATCATGCCGAAAGCGGTCTCGGCAACTCGTCTTGGCCTTGCATCTCGGGTGAATCCGAGTGAGGTGATAGTCACCGTCACGGCAAGAAGCGGCACCTCGTGGCCCAGCACAAAATGTGCAAATGCGTATGCGCCCGTCGCACCGAGCACGATTTGCAAGATAGGCGCGATGCTCTCAACCAGGCGCTGAGCCGCGGCACTTGGTCGCCAGTGAAACTTCACTTTCGACCACCTAGGAGCGAGCGGCGGGCGCCGAGGTTGGCTGCCTTGCCCGCATCTGGTGGCACGATGACTTCCTGAGTCGCGGCGATTACGCGATTGTCTTGGTCAACCACCTCAAGCTGCGCGTCAACCGGTGTGCTCCTCGAAAGCACGGCGAGCGCAATCGGACCAGCCTCGAAATGTTGCCCGACCGAGGTGACTCGACCGCGAGCCTGAGTTTCACCCGCGACGCGTACCGTGGAATTGACCGGAGGTAATTCGTGACCTGATCCGTCGAGGTGCAAAAAGGTGAGCCGGCGCGGCGGATGGCCCAGATTGTGCACCTTGGCCACGGTCTCTTGGCCGCGGTAGCAACCCTTCGACAAGTGGACCGCGGTGGCTAGCAGATCTAGTTCGTGAGGAAGGGTTTTCTCATCGAGCTCGGCCTCTGCGGGGCGATGCGCTGCGATGCGCAAGGCATCGACCGCCAACGTGCCAGCAGCGCTGAGTTCTGCCGTCACAGCTTGAACCTCAGCAAGCGGGATGAGATTTTCGATGTAGTTCCATCGGGTCTCGGCAGCGGTGCTGGTTGCGTAGCGGAAGCCTCCGGCAACCGTGGTGGGCCACGGGTCGCGCCAACTTACAGTTGCGCCGTCAAGAGGCTCGTTGAAGGTGACCACGGTCGCGAACTTATCGCTCAGGTCTGACACCGAAACCTTGGCCCTGAAAACCATGCGATTCAGCCACTGCAGCAGGGCGGGGCCGCGTTCGCCCGAAACAATCAGCCAGACCGCAGCCTCATCCACATAAACATGGATGTCTTGTTCGATGTGCCCGTTGGGGTCGAGAAGCAGCGCCTCCGCGCTTTGCCCCGCAGCGAGCCCTTGAATGTTTTGCGAAAGCAGGGCGTGCAACCAGGTTTGCCGGTCGTCACCGGTCACGCTGATCACGGCGCGAGGATCGAGCACGGCTGCTGCCCTACCGCCAAGCAATTCGCGCTGCTCGGTCAACGAGTTGCCAAACTGCGCGGCCATTACACGCGTTCGAGACGGGCGGATGCGTGCGACTTCAACGCACTGCCGGGGAGCGAAATATCCCAAGCCCAGAGCAGGGCGTCCTCAACTAGACCGTAGAGGCGGGTCGAATGACGGTAAGTCTTGGCGCCCTCGAAGGCAGCACCGGCTACCGACGCCAAATCGATGCGCGCACCCTTGATTTTGCCGTTGTATAGCTCTGCGACACCGCCGGGGTGCAGCGTTGAAACCTCAATGTCGAAGCCGCCCTCATTGTTGCGCAGCTTCTCTAGGTCTTCGCGAGTTTTGATACTCGGCTCGCCCGAGCCAGGCAGCAAGCCGGGGCCGTGATCGGCCGATTCCGCGGGACGCGCCAAGCGCCAATAACCCAATTCACTCGGGAGCGGGGTGGCGTCATCGCCAATCAGTTCGGTGGATGAGATGTAGGTCAAGACGTTTCGACCATCGTGAGCAAACTCGATGCGCTGCCGAAACTCATACTCGGGAGCATCGCCCTCAACGCCGTCAGGCTTATAACTGATTACTCCGGTGCCTTCCCACTTGCCAATCAGAAAGGCAAACGGGGTTAGTTCAAGTGGAAGGTCCTCAGGAAGGACAAACAACTACTTCTGCCCCTTGAAGAGCTTGTAGAGCACAACTGCCGAGACGCTGGCAATGGCTAGCGATGCAAGAACAAGGAGTCCGGTGAAGAAAATCTCGAGTGCGAGGATCATGAGATAAGTCTAACCAGCCAGCGAAATGATGAGCGTGTCAATTGCAAGAATCAGGTAGCTGCCGCCGGAGACGTAGACCAAGCGCTTCACAAAGCCCTGTGGCTGCGCCCGAAATAACTGGATGAGTGACACCAAGGCAACCGCACCGGCGAGAATCGTGCCGAATGCGAACTCGGGACTGTGCCAGGTTGCCGGGAAACGCCACATCAACACCCCGGCGCTAATCGCGACCAGTGCCCAGATGGCAACAATCTCAACCCAGTGGTTCTTCACCCTTCAATCTTGGGGCATTGCGGCCGGTTAGCCGAGCCAATAGGCGGTCCGCGGGTCTAAACTTGCACAAAGGCATTTGGAGAGAGCATGGCCCAACTTTTGGTTTTGTCGGCATCGACCGACTCCGAAGTCTTGCCTGCCCTGGGCCTCCTCAGCCACCGCGTGCGTCAAATGACCGCCGAACCCGCAAACCTGGTGAGCGCCCCCGGTCATGACCTCATCCTGCTCGATGCCCGCCGCGATCTGGTCGCAACGAAAGCACTCGCGAAAATTCTGCTCACCACTGGAATTTCGGCACCGATGCTTTTGGTGGTTACCGAAGGCGGGCTCCCAACCATTAACACCGAGTGGGGTGCGGCAGACATCATCCTCGACACCGCTGGACCGGGCGAAATCGATGCCCGCATCCGGCTTGCGGTAGGTCGCGCGCAATCAAACAAATCCGAAGGTCAGATCCATGCTTCAGGCGTGGTGATTGATGAGGCTTCCTACTCGGCGAAAGTCAACGGGCACCCGCTCGACCTCACCTACAAGGAATTCGAACTCCTTCGCTTTTTGGCCCAGCATCCGGGACGCGTCTTTACTCGCGACCAGCTCTTGAGCGAAGTCTGGGGTTACGACTACTTCGGCGGCACTCGCACGGTCGATGTGCACATCCGTCGACTTCGTGCCAAGTTGGGCGATTTGGAATCTCTGATCGGCACGGTTCGCAACGTCGGTTACCGCTTCAGCGCAGCAGAAGACGCGAATCAATTCGCTAACGCTTAGAGTTCGGCAACCAAGCGTTAACCCTCCTGTGGCACGATTGAGCTATGTCTTCTGAAGAAACAATGGCCATCAGCCTGCCCGATCTAGACAGTGGCCTACCCAATGACCGCTTTCTCGACCGCGAATTGAGCTGGCTCTCGTTCAATCAGCGCGTGCTCGAATTGGCAGAAGACCCGAGCCTCTACCTGTTGGAGCGAGTCAACTTTTTGAGCATTTTTGCCTCGAATTTGGATGAGTTCTTCATGGTTCGAGTTGCCGGCCTGAAGCGCCGCATCGCGACCGGACTCGCGACCGTGGCCAGCAGCGGTTACGAGCCGGCAGAGGTGCTGCGTCAGATTTCGGAAAGCGCTCACCGCCTGCAGCGTCGCCACGCTGAGACATTCAACAAATTGATCGAACCAGCACTTGCCGAAAAGGGCATCCGACTGGTGCGCTGGACTGAACTGAGCGAGAGTGAAAAGAGCAACCTGCACTCGTATTTCCAGAACCAGATTTTCCCGGTTTTGACCCCGCTCGCCGTCGACCCGGCACACCCGTTTCCTTACATTTCAGGACTCTCGCTAAACCTCGCCGTCGTGGTGCGCAATCTCGAAACCAAGACCGAGAACTTCGCACGCGTCAAGGTTCCGCCGCTACTGCCGCGCTTTGTGCGCATCCCCGGTGGTGAACCGAATTCGCTGAACAACGGAATCATCGACGTCCGCTTTGTGCCACTGGAGGACATCATCGGGCAGTTCCTGGGTGAGCTGTTTCCAGGCATGGAGGTTCTGCAACACCACACCTTCCGCGTTACTCGCAACGAGGATCTCGAGGTCGACGAAGATGAGGGCGAGAACCTACTAGTCGCGCTCGAAAAAGAGCTGCTGCGTCGTCGCTTCGGTCCGCCGGTGCGTCTCGAAGTTGCGGATGACATCAACCCGCAGGTGCTCGAGCTGCTGATGCGTGAACTCGACATCAACGATGACGATGTCTATCACTTGCCGCGTCCACTCGATCTGACCGGTTTGTCGGAAATCGCATTCATGAAGCGCCCCGACCTGCACTACCCGCCGCACCCGGTGATCACCAACCGCTACCTAAAACCGGTCGAGGATGATGACCAAAGTTTCTTTGCCGCTCTTCGGGCTCGAGACATTTTGGTGCACCACCCGTATGAGTCATTCACCACTTCGGTTCAAGCATTTTTGGAGCACGCCGCCAACGACCCGAAGGTGCTGGCGATCAAGCAGACCCTTTACCGAACCTCCGGTGACTCACCGATTGTCGACGCTCTGATTCGTGCCGCTGAGTCGGGCAAGCAGGTGCTCGCTCTGGTTGAGATCAAGGCTCGCTTTGACGAGCAGAACAACATCGGCTGGGCACGCAAGCTGGAACAGGCTGGCGTGCACGTGGTTTACGGAATCGTGGGACTCAAGACGCACTGCAAGCTCTCGCTTGTCATTCGTCAGGAGTCGGGTCACCTGCGTCGCTACTGCCACGTTGGCACCGGAAACTACAACCCGAAGACGGCACGGTTCTACGAGGACTACGGTCTATTCACGGCACGCGAGTCGGTCGGTGAAGACATGACCAAGCTTTTCAATCAGCTATCCGGCTATGCGCCAGACGCGACTTTCAAGTCACTCTTGGTCTCACCGAACGGTGTTCGCGACGGACTCATCGAACGCATCGATCAAGAGATTGCATTCAGAGCCGAAGGCAAAGACGCACGTGTTCGCATCAAGGTGAATTCACTGGTGGATGAGCAAATCATCGATGCCCTGTATCGCGCCTCAAACGCGGGCGTTGCCGTCGAAATCGTCGTGCGCGGCATGTGTGCCCTCAAGCCAGGCGTGAAGGGTTTGAGCGAGAACATTCGAGTGCGTTCGGTGCTAGGACGCTACCTCGAACACTCGCGCATCTTCACCTTTGCAGGCGGCGGCGACCCAGCCGTGTTCATCGGCTCGGCAGACATGATGCACCGCAATCTGGACCGCCGCGTCGAAGCGCTAGTGCGAATCACGGCGCCAGATCACATCCGTGAACTGAACGGACTCTTTGATTTGGCAATGGCCGACACCTCGAGCTCGTGGCACCTAGGCGCTTCTGGCGAGTGGACTCGCCACCAGTACGACGCCGAAGGCCAACCCCTGGTCGACGTGCAGGATCAGCTCATGAAGAGCGTTTACGCGAGCAGGAACAAGGGCTAGTTGAGCAACACGGTTTACGCCGCTGGAGCTGTGCTCTGGCGCATTGAAAAAGGCAAGCTCAAGGTCGCTCTGGTGCACCGCAGCCGCTACAACGACTGGAGTTTTGCCAAGGGCAAGGTTGACCCGGGTGAACGCCTAGCCCAGACGGCCGTGCGCGAAATTCGCGAGGAAACCGGCCTCAAGGTGCGCCTCGGCGTGAAGCTCTCCACCAGCAAGTACGAGTTGCCGAATGGCAACGCAAAAGAGGTGCACTACTGGGCTGCACGAGTAACCGATAAAGCGCTGCGCGCATCCACTTTCAAACCGGACGAGGAAGTGGCCAGTGTCGATTGGGTGAGCCCCGACAAAGCTCGCTCGCTGTTCAGCTACGCCTTCGACAAGCAACTTTTGGATGAGGTTGAGAACTTGCACAAGGCGGGGCTTCTCGACACGCGTCCGTTCATTGTGCTGCGCCACGCAAAGGCAACGCCTCGCGCCGATTGGAACAACGGCCGCAACGTCGACGACGGAAAACGTCCACTCTTGCCTGAAGGCTTGCAGCAGGCTCAAGCCCTTGTGCCGCTTCTTTCGGCTTTCGGCCCCAAACGTGTGTTCACCAGCCCATGGTTCCGCTGCCGCGCGACGGTTGCTCCCTACGCGGCAAAACGGCGCGTGAAAATTATCGAGCGCTCGGTGTTCAGCGAATTGGGTAACTTCCGTGGTCCGCAGCGAACCGCGAAGGAGATGCTGTCGATCATTGAAGAGCACAAGGCGGCTCTGGTATGCGCGCATCGTCCGTCGCTACCGACCATACTTGGGGCCTTGGCAACGTTAGGCACCGCCGAACAGGCTCAGGCTCTGATGGCTGCAAAAGCTATCAAGCCGGCCGAATTTGTGGTGGTTCACCTAACCGTGGGCAAGAAACGTCGAATCGCTGCGGTCGAGACCTACGGGCTCGAATGATGCAGCGCCGTGCTCTAAATCGCCCGTATCTGGCCGCGTTTGCGCTGCTGGGGGTGTCCTTCGCCTGGGGAGCCGCGTTCGTGGTCATGAAACCCGCGATTGAAAAAGAGCCGTTCTACGACTTTCTCGCGATTCGTTTCACCATTGCGGCGCTAATCATGATCGCCGCACAGCCCAAGGTGCTAACCCAGTTCACGCCGAAAATGTTGGCTACCGGCTTGCCCCTGGGAGTCATCCTCGGCCTTGCCTACGTGACCCAGACCATTGCCCTGGAGCAGACGACCGCCGCGATCACCGGCTTTCTGACCGGTCTTTACGTGGTTCTCACTCCCCTGCTCGGCTGGTTGTTCTTTCGGCACCGAGTGAGTCTGAAGGTAATTCTCGGGGTCGGGCTAGCAACCGTGGGACTTGGGTTAATCTCGGTGACCGAACTCGGCATCCAACCGGGTCATCTCTGGGGCATTCTGTGCGCACTGCTCTACGCACTGCACATCATTGGTCTCGGCAAATTTAGCGCTCGCCACGACGCATACCCGCTCACGATTGTTCAACTAATTGCCGTTGCCGCAGTCAGTTGGATTGGCGCGCTAGTGGACGGCTTCCAACCCCCACCGAGCGGCGATGTCTGGTTCGCGGTAATTTTCTGCGCTGTGTTTGCCACGGCGATTGCCTTCTTTGTGCAAACCTGGGCCCAGGCACGAATGGATGCGCCACGCGTGGCCATCATCCTCACCAGCGAGGTGGTTTTCACCGCGCTGATTGCGGTTTCGGTTGGTCAGGAAACTCTGACCCTAAAGACCACCATCGGTGGAGCCGTCATGGTCCTCGCCATGCTGCTGGTGGAATGGCCGACTCGGCGCGCCTCGAGCTCAAAATAAAAGTCGGAACCAACCGCTAACCTCAGAATCTAAACAAACTCGGAGGTCTGATGGACACCCTGACACTGGTTCTGCTGATCGCTAATGTACTGCTCGCGGCTGGGCTTGTGGCGCTCTTGCTGCGGCGGCCAGGCAACGGCGCAACGGTCGATGTTTCGCGGGATTTGGCGGCCAATCGAGACGAACTGGCGCGGCTAATTACGGCTAACCAGATTCAACTTGACCAGCGCTTTGAAACCCTCCGCAACTCACTCGAGGGTTCGGCCAAGAATCAGCGCGAAGAGGCCACCGAGAGCCGCGTTGAGCTTCAAAAGAGCATGAACGAGTCAATTGGCAAACTTGCCGACCAGATTCGCGACCTCACCGAGGCCAATTCGCGCAAGCAAATTGAGATGCAAAACACCATGCAGGTTTCGCTCGAGAAAATGCAAAAAAGTAATGAAGAAAAACTCGAAAAGATGCGCGAAACCGTCGACGAGAAACTTCAGGGCACGCTTGAAAAACGTTTGGGTGAATCATTCAAGTTGGTGAGCGATCGTCTCGAATCCGTTCAAAAAGGCCTGGGTGAGATGCAGAGTCTGGCCACGGGCGTGGGCGATCTGAAGCGCGTTCTTACCAACGTGAAATCACGTGGCACATGGGGCGAAGTCCAGTTGAGTCGCCAGCTTGAGGACATGCTGGCTCCGAGCCAGTACGAATCAAATGTGAAAACGAAAGCTGGCTCTAACGACCTGGTGGAATTTGCGGTGAAGATGCCGGGCCGCGACGAGGGCGAACACATCTATCTGCCGATCGACTCCAAGTTTCCGCAGGAAGACTATGAGCGCTTGCTTCAAGCTCAAGAAAGCGGAGACCTCGAGGCACTCGATAAAGCGACGAAAGCCATCGAAATGGCAATCAAGGCCCAAGCGAAGACCATCTCAGAGAAATACATCGATGTTCCGCACACCACCGACTTCGCAATCATGTACCTGCCCACCGAGGGGCTGTTCGCTGAGGTGATCCGGCGACCTGGGCTAACTAACGAATTACAAAATAAGTTCCGAGTTCAAGTAACCGGACCGAGCACTTTGAGTTCGTTCCTGAACAGTCTTCAAATGGGCTTCCGAACTCTCGCGATCGAGAAGAGCGCCTCCGATGTTTGGAAGATTCTCAGCGCCGCCAAGACCGAATTCCACAAGTACGGGCAGGTCTGGGACAAACTTCAGCGGCAACTTGAGACTGCCCAAAAAACGGTGGCCGATGCAAAAACGCGTACCAACGTGATTGAACGCAAGCTGAAGAGTGTTGAGACACTCGAAGTCGGAGCCAACTCAACCGAATTTCTGGCTCTTGAGAGCGAAATTCAGGATGCCGAAGTGATTGTGGATGCGGATATCGAACCCGAAGACCGCGATGACGAGTAGTCACACGCGCCACAATCACCAGCGGTGAATCTGGCTAACTCGCGACTAAACATGCACTCTTGATACATGAAGGAAATCATCGAGGGTCTTTCCACGTTCAAAACCGAATCAGAGCGCCCCGCTCGAGTGTTGGTGACTGGAGCAACGGGCTACATCGGCGGACGCCTCGTGACCGAGCTGCTGGAAATCGGTTACTCGGTTCGAGTGCTGGCCCGCAATGCAGATCGACTTCGTGACTACCCGTGGTTTTCGAAGATTGAAGTCGTTGAAGGCGATGCAAACGATGCTGCGGCCCTCGATCTCGCGCTCAAAAAGATTGATGTCGCGTACTACCTGCTTCACGGCTTGAACCTGACCACGGACTTTGAAAACGCAGAGCGCGTCCTGGCCGAAAAATTCGCTACGGCCTCGGTCAATAACAGGGTTAAGCGCATCGTCTACCTAGGCGGGATTATTTCGCCCAATCAAAAACTCTCACCGCATCTGGCTTCGCGCGAACTCACCGGGCAAATTCTGCGCGAATCGGGAATCCCAACTATCGAGCTTCGCGCGGGTGTGGTTATTGGATCAGGTTCGGCCTCATTTGAGATGCTGCGTTACCTAACCGAGCGCCTCCCAATCATGACCACTCCCAAATGGGTGCTGAATAAGATTCAGCCAATCGCCGTGCGTGACGTTTTGCGATACCTGGTTGGCGCGGCTGGAATCGACCCGAAAGTTTCAGGGGCATTCGATGTCTCCGGGCCCGATCTCTTCACCTATGCCGAGATGATGCAGCAATATGCAGAGGCGGCCGGTCTTCGACGCAGAATCATCATCCCGATTCCCGTCCTAACTCCTCGTTTGTCGAGTGGATGGGTCGGTTTGGTTACTCCGGTTCCATTTCAGTTGGCCCGTCGTCTGGTGGACAGCTTGAAAAACGACGTCATCGCCGACAACGCCGCCATTCGCTCGCTGATTCCCGACCCAGCCGATGGGTTGACCCCGTTCAAGAAGGCAGTGCAGTTGGCCTTGACCAAGGTGAAGCAGTCAGCGGCCGAAACCCGCTGGTCAGATGCATCTGTTCCGTTTGCGCCATCAGATCCGCTGCCGACCGACCCAGATTGGGCCGGCGGAACGGTCTACACCGATGTGCGTCGAGTCGAAAGTAATGATTCTGTCGAAGCTGTGTTTGCCCGGGTTGAGGCCATCGGCGGCGAAAACGGCTATTCGACTGCCACCTGGGCGTGGCAGCTGCGCGGCCTAGCCGACCGGCTGGTCGGCGGTGTCGGGCTTCGTCGAGGACGACGAGACCCCATCCATCTGCAGGTTGGTGATGCACTCGACTTCTGGCGGGTCGAAGAACTACGACCACCAAACCTGTTGCGTTTGCGGGCCGAAATGAAGATGCCGGGACGAGCTTGGCTCGAATTTGAAGTCATGGCTAATCCGAATGGTGCTGGCAGTGTGGTCACGCAAAAGGCCGTTTATGTGCCGAAAGGTCTTTGGGGGCACATTTACTGGTGGTCGGTTTGGCCCATGCACGGCCTCGTGTTCCCATCGATGGCAAGGAACGCAGCACACGGAAAGCGCTAGGTCACGGTAATTTCAAAAACGGCCGCATTGGCGTTGGTAGACTATTCGCTGGTTCGCGCAAGCGGGCTTGGGCCTCTAGCTCAGTTGGTTAGAGCAACGGACTTTTAATCCGTGGGTCGTGGGTTCGATCCCCACGGGGCCTACACCGAAAAATGGGATCACTTCATGTGGTCCCATTTTTGTTTCTACAGCGAGTGAATGAATCTCACGAGTACTCGGTTAACGAGACGTACCCCTGCCTAAGGATGTCGAACTTGAAGAGAAATTCCACGAACACAAATTCGGAAATCAGAGCCACTCTGATTGGTGTGTATAACGCCGATGGAGGAATCCTCGGAGAGCTGTCTTATGTGCTCGGGCACCTGATCGGCGTGACGAGCTGCAGCCTCTGCGACATCTCGCATTCACCTGTCAAGAAGAAGGCGAGCTTCAAGGCACTCGAACGCGAACTTCTGCAACAACATGGGATCGCGTTCAAAATGATTCATCGAAACGAGCGGAACGCTCGCGAAACCAAGGCGTCCGAAGGTCGCGAACCTTGCGTGTTGCTAGAACACAACGACAAATCGATTTCCATGTTCCTAGACTCAGCCGAACTCAAAACTCTGGGCGGCAAGGTCGCATCCTTCGAGAAATTGATCTATTCAAGGCTGGACCTGTTTCAGCTTCTTGAAAAATAAGAAAACCCCACCGTTCAGGTGAGGTTTCTCATTTGAAGTTTCGGTTACTTTACGCCGAGCAAGTCGATCACGAACACAAGCGTGCGGCCTGACAAGCGGTGCCCGGCACCAGCTGGACCGTACGCGTATTCCGGCGGGCAGATTAGGGTGCGGCGTCCGCCGACCTTCATGCCAGGGATGCCCTCTTGCCAGCCCTTAATCAGTCGGCCGAGCGGGAACTCGATTGATTCACCGCGACTCCACGATGAGTCGAATTCGTCACCGGTTTCATAATCGACACCGAGGTAGTGAACCTCAACAACAGCTCCAGGTGTAGCCTCAGCGCCATCGCCGACGATGTCATCCTTGAGCGTCAAGGATTCCGGTGCGGGTTCGAGCATGGGTTCGATTTCAGGACGTTCGCGATTTGTCATGACATCAGATTAGCTCAAGGTATGAGCCGAAAAACGGGAACTCCTGACGGCTCAAGCCAGCCAATTTCACTGACGCTTGGCTCTTTGAGCGACCGGGTCAGCAATCGGGAGGCTGGCAACAAGTCGTTTGGTGTAATCCTGCTGCGGATTGGTCAATACATCTCGAGTCTTGCCTTGTTCGACCAGTTTTCCTCGGTGCATGACCAGCACCCGATGTGCCACCTGGTCGACCACCGCCAGATCGTGGGTGATAAACAGGCAGGCGAAACCAAACTCCCGCTGCAAACGAGCAAAGAGGTCAAGCACCTTGGCCTGCACCGACACATCCAGTGCACTGGTCGGCTCGTCAGCAATCACTAGTTTTGGCCGAAGCGCGAGAGCGCGGGCCAGGCTAGCACGCTGTCGCTGGCCTCCCGATAGCTCATGTGGATAGCGTTCGAAATATGCCACAGGCAGCTGCACGGCTTCGAGAAGCGCTTCGACGGCGGGCCGAGCCGCCTCAATCGTTTTCGCTAGCCCGTGAACCAGCATGGGTTCGGCAATAGCTTCACCGATGGTCAGCAGCGGATTGAAACTCGATGCTGGATCTTGAAAAACGAAACCCACCTGGTCGGCAACGGCTTTGAAATCCGCACTTTTCGCACCGACAACGTCAAAGCCGAGCACCTTCATGCTGCCGCCAGTGGCTTTGGTCAAACCAACCATGGCCCGGCCGATAGTGGTTTTGCCTGAACCGC
>JAGWTM010000072.1 GCA_028868975.1 Actinomycetales bacterium | reverse complement strand
CGGCGGCATTGTTCACCCGTGGCTGCACCAGACCCTCGGTCTTGATGACAACACCAAGACCCTGGTCGGAATCACCATCGGCAAGCGCGCCGAGCCAGAGACCCTCGAGGGTGGCCTGCACGATCGCGAGGTCGCGCCACGCACCCGCCTCTCGCTCGATGAGATCACCCTGCACGGAAAGCCGGCCGCCAACTAGGCAACGGGCCGAAGCCAAGTCAGCGTCAAACGCTCGATTCACCGAAAGTGGGTCGAGCGTTTACGCTTAACGGGTGCCTCACATTGCCCAAAACCTAGCTTCGCTGAACAGCGGTCGCGCGCTCGGCGCATCCATTTCTGATCAAATCAGCGACTGGTATGCCCACATCGGCCCATGGTTGTTCTACGGCATCGTTTGGGCGTTGGTTTTTGCCGGCACCGGCCTGCTGGTCGGCGCGTTTATTCCGTTCATCACCGGTGACTCGCTGGTGTTTGCTGCCGGTCTAGTTGCGGCGACCTCGAACGATGTCAACATCTGGGCGATGGCCACCGGCGTTGGAATTGCGGCCTGGCTCGGTGATCAGGTCGGTTACGCTCTCGGTCGTCACTACGGCCGGCCATACCTTGACCGTCGGCAAGGTCGATGGCTGAAAAATGCCATCGCGAAGTCCGAGAAGATTTATGCCGCGTGGGGCTGGTGGGCGGTCGTGGTTGCGCGTTTCATGCCATGGGCTCGAGTTTTCGTTCCGGTGATTGCCGGTGTCGCGCACATGAACTATTACAAGTTCTTTAGCGCTAACGCGGTTGGCGCGTTGGCCTGGGGCACTGGTCTGACCGTGACTGGCTACTTTGCCGCTTCAATTCCGGCGGTCAAAAATGCCTCGTATGCGATTGCCGGCTTCTTCATTTTGGCCTCGGTCGTTGCCGGCTTGCGCGCTTGGTTGAAGAACCGCAAAACCGCCGAATAGCGTTTTGGCCATTGCCACCTATTCATCAGCGCCACTTATCCATCAGCGCCACCTATTCAAAGATGATGTCGGCGAGCTCGCTCGATTTCTCTCGCGCGTAAAACTCAACCTCTTGGGCGGCCCAGCGCCCCCAAAATTCGTCGTTGCCCTCGCGCCGAATCCAACGCTCGTGTCGCAACTCGTCGTTCACCTCAAGCCAAACGCGCAGGTCTGCGGTCGACGCGCTAACACCGTTCAGAGAGCCGCATCCCTCGACAATCAGCGGTGTGCCGCCGCGAAATTCGCGCCACTGCCCCGATCGCGAATTTTGTGCCCAGTCCCACTCCTGCCAGCTGGCACCTTCGCGGCGCTGGAGTGGAGCCAAGACGAAACGGTTTAGGTAATCCGCTCCTGCCTCGAGCCCATCCCAGCCCTGATAAAGATCATCCATGTGGACCACGCGAGGAAGCGACTCACCGAGTTTGAAAAAGTTCCGCTGGACGGCATCGGCTAGCGTGCTTTTGCCCGAGCCAGCTCGCCCGTCGATAAGCAAAATCGGGCTGGCGACTCCGTCGTCGACCATCCCGATTAGCCGGTTCACCAGGTAATCAGCCAAGGCAGCCGAATCGGTGAACTTCTCTGTGCGTTGAGGCATGTACTCCGTTGGGTTTTTCGATTGCTAAATTTCGTAGATCACATCGGGGTGCTGGTCGAAGCGGTATCCGCCACCGCGAACCGTGCGAATGATGTCTTCATAACCGGCAATCTTGCTACGCAGACGACGGATGTGCACATCGACCGTGCGCTCGTTCGGAATCTGCTCGAGTTCTTCGTCGCCCCAGACCAGGTCGATGAGCTCCTTGCGACTGACGGTCTCGCCCTGGTTCTGAATCAGGTAGTTCAGCAGCTCGAATTCTTTGTAGGTCAGCGGTGCAACATCACCGTCGGTGGTGACCTTTTTGCGGTTCACGTCGATCACGATGCCCTTATTCGCATCCGCAGTGGCTTCGGCCTGACTCTTTACGATCTTGTCGATCGCGCGCGGGTCGCGCAGCGCCGTTCGCACCACGTCAATCGGGCGTCCGCCCACGTTTTTTGGCGCGAGAGCAACCGCCGCATATGTTTCTTCGGCAGCGGCTGGGACGAGTTCGGCAACCGTCTTGCGCAGAGCCGAAACGATTGCTGCCAGTGAGGTGCCGGCAGCCTTTGCGGTCTCTTCATCGATGCCCACATACAGTGCAAAACCGCGAGCTTCGGTTTCAACAGTGGAGGCTGAATTGGCGTCGTGCGTTGCTGTCACCGAGGTCACCTCTTCTTTCACCGCGTGCAACTTACGAACCTTCACAGAGTTGCGAAGCCCCAGGTGCGACGAAGTTTTGTTTACGTTGTATGCGTTGATGTGTGCGATTGCCATTTGACTATATCCGTTTTCGGTTTGATGTGCTGGTTGAGATTGCGAATGATTCGAGTGCGTGAAGCTAGAACGGGTGAGGAGGTTGCGTTCTAGGCGCACATTCGCATACACATCACGGCGCGCGACGAAGCGGCTGCAGTTGCAGCGAAAGTCTTCGAGTCGGTGCCGATAGTCATGGCATAAAAATACGAAAGCGCACATCGACTTTGCAATGTGCGCCTCGAATTATGAAGTTATGTTGCGTTTCTCCGAAAAACTTTCGGATTACTGAGCCACTCCGTAGAGTCGATCGCCGGCGTCTCCAAGCCCCGGAACGATGTATCCGTGCTCGTTGAGTTTTTCATCGAGTGCACCCAAAACAATTCGGACGTCCTTGCCGTGGGTTGCTGCCTCGACAGCGGCCACGCCCTCCGGAGCGCCGAGCAAGCAAATCGCGGTGACCTCGGTGGCCCCGCGGTCAAACACGTAATTGATCGAGTCGATCAGCGTGCCACCGGTAGCCAGCATTGGGTCGATGATGTAAACCTGTCGGCCGCTCAAATCATCTGGCAGGCGATTCGCATACGTGTATGGCTGAAGCGTGTCCTCGTCTCGCTTGATGCCCAAGAATCCGACCTCGGCCGTTGGCAAAAGTTTGACGATTCCCTCGAGCATTCCAAGGCCGGCGCGCAAGATTGGCACGACGATTGGTCGTGGGCGGCTCAGCTTGACTCCGTCGGCCAGCGCGACCGGCGTCTGAACCTGAACTCGGTCGACGCGCACATCGCGTGTGGCCTCATAGGCCAGCAGAGTGACCAACTCCTCGACGAGTTGTCGGAATACCGGTGACGGGGTTGCGACATCGCGAAGGACGGTCAGCTTGTGGGTGATTAGAGGGTGATCTGCTACGTGAACTCGCATGAGACAAATCTATTTGTGAATTGGTGAAAGTATTAACCGCATGACCTCACAAACTCACGAGCCCGCTATGCAGCGAGCCATAGCGCTCGCCGCGCAATCGGGGGCTGACGTTCCGGTCGGTGCGCTCATTATCGACGCGTCCGGTGAGGTCATCGCAGCCGCTCACAATAATCGCGAGGTCACTCACGACCCAACCGGTCACGCTGAGATTGTCGCAATTCGCGAAGCCACCGCAAAACGCGGTGACTGGCGACTCGAAGGCTGCACCTTGGTGGTCACGCTTGAGCCGTGTGTGATGTGTGCTGGCGCAATTGTTGCGGCACGCATTCCCCGAGTTGTATTTGGCGCTTGGGATGAGCGCGTGGGCGCATCCGGTTCGCTCTATGACCTGTTGCGAGATGCTCGCCTAGGGGCACCGGTCGAAGTGATCGCCGGTGTGCTCGAGGCTGAATGTGCTACTCAGCTTCGCGAATTCTTTGCCGCTAAGCGCTAGCGCTTGATGTCAGGCTCGAGGTAGATAACTCGAGTTACCGGGACGACCTCGCGCACATTCGCCTCGGCTGAGTCGATCAGCTCGGCGATCTCTTGGCCGGACGAATCTGAGCCCACCTCAATCTTGGCGGCAAGCATGAGTTCGTCTGGGCCGAGGTAGAGCGTCTTCATGTGAATCACACTCTTCACGCCGCGGCTTGCGGTGAGTGCATCACGGATGCGCTGAGTGTCATCGGCCGAGGCGCCTTCTCCGATCAACAGCGAAGAAGTTTCGATGCCGAGAATGATCGCCACAAGAATCAGCAGAGCGCCAATCGCGAGAGTGCCGATGGCGTCCCAGATGCCGTTGCCGGTCAGGACGGTCAGTCCAACGCCTCCGAAAGCCAGGACTAGACCGGCAAGAGCAGCCATGTCTTCGAGCATGACCACGGGCAACTCGGGTGACTTCGCGTGGCGAATGAACTGCGGCAGGCTCGCTGAACCACGAACGTGCTTGGCCTCGCGAAGCGCCGTCCGCAAACTGAATGACTCAAGCAGAATCGAGATTCCAAGCACGGTCAGCGGCAGCCACGCAGCATGGATTTCGTGCGGTTCCTGAAGTTTTTGAACACCCTCGAGAATCGAGAACATGCCACCAATCGAGAACAAAACGATCGAAACCATGAATGCGTAGATGTAGCGACTGCGGCCATAACCAAACGGGTGAGCGCTCGTGGCCTCGCGACGCGCGCGCTTGCCGCCGATGATTAGAAGTAGCTGATTGCCCGAGTCGGCAACCGAGTGGATGCCCTCGGCAAACATTGAGGCTGAGCCCGAAATTGCGGCCGCCACAAACTTGGTTACTGCGATGCCGATGTTGGCAGTTAGCGCGGCGATGATCGCTCGCATTGACCCTTCGGTGCTCATGATTCCCTTCGCGCTGCGGCAAAACTGCGGTTTGACCCGTATGCGCCAGCGGTAATAAACTATCCCACGGTGACGTGTCCGAGCGGCCGAAGGTGCAACTCTCGAAAAGTTGTGTGCGTGAAAGCGCACCGTGGGTTCAAATCCCACCGTCACCGCCA
>JAGWTM010000019.1 GCA_028868975.1 Actinomycetales bacterium | reverse complement strand
CGGTCGGCGTCCTTTTTTTAGCCCGATGAGGGCGATCAGGCTTTATGGAGCAGTCGGTCGACCGGCGTATGGGAACATTTCGCCCCAACGAATCGGCACGATGCGCACGGTTCTGGCCGGGTTCGGTGCCTCGAGCATCAAACCGCCGCCGACAAAAATGACCACGTGGTACTTATCGCCGTCGAAATCGCTCGACTGGGTGTACCACAGGAGGTCACCGACCGCCATCTGGCTCAGCGGAACCAGCTTGCGAGCCTGGGCCATAGTTCTGAACTGGTTCGTCGCCGAGTGGGTTCCGATGTAGTAACCCGCTGCAGCGTAAGCAGCCTTGGTGAGGCCCGAGCAGTCCCAGATGTCTGGTCCCATTCCACCCAAAACGTACGCCTCACCCAGCTGTGCTCGACCGAAGTCGATCGCGGTCTGCACGGCCCCGGCATTTGGTGCGCCGACGCTGTAAAGCTCAGGCGCGTCCATCTTGGCCGTGCCCTCTTTCTGGCGACGCTCATCGGCGAGACCCTGCTCACGCTGTCGTTCAAGTTCTGCCGAAGTGTCGCGCAGTGTTGCCAGCTGAGCGTAGAAAGTTTTGTTCAATCGTTCGTTTGCGGTGACCTTCGCCTGAGCGGCCGAAGCGGCCGCGGTTGCTTCGGTGAACGCGGCCTTGGCGATGGCGGCTTTGCCGGCGAGCTCGGTCTTTGCTGCCCCGAGCTCATCCTGCAGGGCCTTGGCCTGCTTCTGAAGCGCGATCGACTTCTGATAGATGTCATTGCTCTGACCAGCCAAACGCTCTTGCGTGCCCAGCTTGTAAAGCAGGTCATCGGCCTTGCCCGAATTCAAAAACAAATTGACGGATGTGCCACTCGCACCGTCGCGATACATCTGCGCGGCAATCTGGCCCAGCTCACGCTCGGCGGCAATCGCCGCGGCACTGGCGGCATCGGACTGCGACTGGAGCGAATCGACCTTGGCTTGAACCGCGTCGACCGCATCCTGAGCGATATTGAAACTTTCGGCCTTGATGCTTGCGGTCTTAGCCAGGGCATCGGCCTCGACAGTCAGGTCTTCGATGATCTTCTCGAGGCGAGCAATCATGGCCTTCTTTTCGGCCACTTTTTTCTTGGCCGCGGCTACCTCTTCGGCTGACGGATAACTCGGCACAGCCCAGGCAGGGGCGATTAGCGCGCTGCCGAACAGGAGGCCTGTGGTGGCTAGAGTCGCGATTAGGGCACGCTGCAGAGGTTTACGCATCCCTTCGAAACTACCACGGGTTGCTATTCGGGCATATGAGGCACTATTGTTGTCTCTCGGTGCTATGAAGTATCACTTTGTAGGCCCCATCGTTTAGTGGCCTAGGACGCTGCCCTTTCACGGCAGTAGCACGGGTTCGAATCCCGTTGGGGTCACCAGCAAAGAGAATTGAATAGCAACACTAGGTCCTGTAGCGCAGTTGGTTAGCGCGCCGCCCTGTCACGGCGGAGGTCGCGGGTTCAAGTCCCGTCAGGATCGCTGAAGGTTTCGGTTTCCGATAGTCCTTCTTGGCTCTGTAGCTCAGTTGGTAGAGCGAACGACTGAAAATCGTTAGGTCACCGGATCGATGCCGGTCGGAGCCACGCTAAATCCTCGGTGATCTCACGTCCCGGGGGTTTCGCATTTAAGCGACACGAACTGTGCCGATAGCCTGTTCTCGTGCTCACCATCGTCCTCGGTTTTGCGACCTCACTGGTCTACGGCTTCGCCGACTTCTTCGGGGCGATTGCGTCAAAGCGCATCCCGGCGGTGATTGTCACCTTTGTCTCCGGCCTTAGCGGACTCATTTTTCTCTTCACGCTGACCCCAATTTTTGGCGCGACATTCGGCTCGCAAACTCTCCTCTGGGGCGTCTCGGCTGGCATCGCCAGTGCCTTCGCGATGTCTTGTCTCTACGCCTCGCTCGCGATTGGACCCATCTCAATCGTCTCGCCGTTGAGCGCGGTAGTCAGCGCTCTGGTGCCGGCAGCCGTGGGCTTTTTCATCGGAGACCGATTCTCGGGCCTCGGCTGGCTGGCGCTCGGCATGATTCTGATTGCGGTCGTATTGGTGGGTTTCGTGCCTGGTGAGGCCGTTCGTTTGCCGAGCCTTCGTGGCATCCTGCTGGGAGTCGGGGCAGGAGCCGGAATCGGCGTGGTTCTAATCTGCTTGGATGCGTCACCGCAAAACTCGGGTCTCGGCAGCGTGATTATGTTGCGAGCGGTGAGTGCCGCGCTACTCGGGTTGACCATGTTGGTTCGTCGAACTCGCGTTCGTGGGAATGCTCAACTCCGTGATAGCGGCGCAGCCTCGCAGGCTTCGCTCGGCGGCTTCGCCCGCAAGCTCTGGTTGGCCGCGATTGTGGCGGGCATTTTTGATTCGAGTGCCAATGTGTTTTTCTTGCTGGCCAGTCGTGTACCCGGCGGAACACTGACCGTGGTGAGCGTGCTAACCGCACTGTATCCACTGGGAACAATCGTTCTAGCCCGCGTGTTCCTAAAAGAGAAAATTGCTCTAATTCAACAATTAGGCATTCTGCTGGCTCTCGGGGGTTCGGCCCTTTTGGCCGTAGCCTAGTTGCTTGGCAACACTGCTAACTGAAAGGCAACCATGAAACGCAATCGTTGGATTGGTCTCATCTTTATCTCGATGGCGATCTCGCTCGTCATCATCGACGGCACCATCGTCAACACGATTTTCCCGAAGGTAATCGAAGATCTCAAGCTCACCTCAACGCAGATCCAGTGGGTTCAGGAAAGCTATGTGCTGGTCTTCGCATCCCTTCTTCTGGTTTGGGGTTCGCTGGCCGACCGAATCGGCCGCCGACTGCTTTTGATGATTGGTATCTCGATCTTCGTTGTCGCCTCAATCTGGGCTGGCACTACCACGAGTGCCGACGCGATGATTCTGGCCCGAGTGGTGCAGGGCTTGGGTGGAGCCATGGTTTTGCCGACCACGCTCTCGCTGGTCAACGCGACCTTCAGCGGTCGCGAGCGCGGCATCGCCTTCGCAATCTGGGGCTCAACCATCGGTGGAATGGTGGCCATCGGTCCTGTGCTCGGCGGCTGGTTGGCCACCGACTTCAGCTGGCGATGGGCGTTCAACATCAACGCACCGTTCGGGCTGCTCATCCTGATTGGTCTCGCGATTTTCGTCAATGAGTCAAAGCAGGAACAGCGCGCTGGTGGCATCGACTTCGTCGGCGCACTGATTAGCGTCGTTATGTTTGCAACCCTGGTCTTCGGCCTCATCGAAGGCCGTGTCTACGGCTGGTGGGAAGCAAGCGACAAGAACGTGTTCCAGCTCGGCGAATTCAAGTGGCCGACCGACGGCATTTCGGTCATTCCGGTTGCGCTGGCCATCTCAGCCGTGACGACAGTCATCTTCGTGCTGTGGGAACGCGCTCGCGAGAAGGCACACAAGAACGTGCTTCTCGACCTGGGCTTGTTCCACATCGCAAGCTTCCGCAATGGCTCAATCGCTGCACTCATCATCTCGATGGGAGAATTTGGTCTGCTTTTTGCAATTCCTCTCTGGCTGCAAAACGTCGGTGGACTTAGCCCGGTCTCGAGCGGTCTCGTACTGCTCTGGCTCGCCGGTGGCGCATTCTTGGCCTCGGGTGCCGGTGCCGGTTTGAGCGGCAAGGTTAGCGCGGTCAATCAGGTTCGTGCCGGCGTGGTCCTCGAGCTTCTGGGCGTGCTCGGTGTGGCTGTGTTTGCTGGCAATGATGGCGGATGGGGCCTCGTCGCTCCATGCCTCGCGATCTACGGAATCGGTGTTGGTTTGGCCACGGCTCAGCTGACCGGTGTCATCATGGTCGATGTTCCGCTCGAGAAAGTTGGTCAGGGTTCGGGTTCACAGAGCACTGTCCGTCAGATCGGTTCAGCGCTAGGCATCGCGGTTTTGGGCACCGCACTGTTCACCTCGGTTCAGGCCGTTGGTGAAACCAAGCTCGAGCAGACCGCGTTTGTTCAGAGCATCCCTGCAGAGCACCGCAGCGAAGTTGTTAAGGGCGTGAGCGATGTGGTCGTTGAGAGCGCCGGCGGTGCACTTCAGCAGCTCGACCAGCTAACTGCAGGCGTAGCCATGCAGCACGGCTCACTTATTCCGATGACTCCAGATCAGGCAGCCGAGGTCAAGGCTGCCGGCTTCGAGTCGTTCAGTCAGGGTGTTCGCACCACGGGTTACTTCGCGGCTGGCTTCCTGTTCCTCGGTCTTCTGAGCACCCTGAACCTCGGTTCAGGAAAAACCGGTTCGGCTAAGCGAGGTTCGCGAAAGCAAACTGACGCATAGCATCACGCAGATACTCAGCAAGGCCCGTTGCGACTCGTTCGTAGCGGGCCTTGAATCTTTCGTCTGACACATACATGTCACCAAGCCCGATGTATGCGTCCTGCGTCGGCGTCCAGTAGGCGCAGACCCAGCGATAGTGCTCGGCAACGAGGCTCTGCATCGCGGTCGAATCGGCAACCTCACCCGACTGCATCAACATGGACGCGCGCTGCGTGATCGAGTTTTCGACATCGGCAAGTTCGGCCTGCTGCTCTCGCGTGAGGCGAGCGAGCCTGCGCTGACTCTCGGCGAACTGCTCTGGCCATCGCTCTGCGGCTTCGGGCTCGTACCCATCGACTGGCTGGCCCGCGATGTTTTGGGGGTTAGGGCTGGTCATGAGGCAAGAGTATTCCGAAATGCCAGCGACAAACAGGAGTAATCTTGCCTCTCGTGAATGATTTGCTACAGCCAAAGAGAATCTTCCTCGGCAAGAAGCTTGCCAGCAAGAATCTAGACCACCAGTTGCTGCCAAAAACCATCGCGTTGCCGATCTTCTCGAGCGACCCGCTGTCGTCGGTGGCTTATGGTCCGCAAGAGCTTTTGATGATTCTGACCCTTGGCGGAATCGGCCTGTTGAGCTTGGCTCCGGGCATCGCCGCGGTGGTTGTGCTGCTACTCACCGTGATTGTGCTGAGCTATCGCAAGGTCATTAAGGCATACCCGAGCGGAGGTGGCGACTATGAGGTCGCCATGAAGAACCTCGGCAAAAAACCAGCACTCATCGTCGCCTCGGCGCTGCTGCTCGACTACGTCATGACCGTTGCGGTGTCGATCGCATCGGGCACCGACAACCTGATCTCGGCGTTCCCCGAGTTGAACCCATACCGTGTTGAAATCGCGGTCGGCTTCGTGATCTTCCTTCTCGCGGTGAACCTGCGCGGTGTTCGTGAATCGGGCGTCGCCTTTGCGATTCCGACCTACCTATTCATCACCTCGGTGTTCGTCATGATCGGCACCGGCTTGTTCAAGGTTGCAACGGGTCAAGAACTTACTGCCTTCTCTTCTCAGTTTGAGGTGACCCCGCTTGAGCACGGACTCGGCTCAGCAACCAACGCGGCACTCATCCTGCTAGTGCTTCGCGCCTTTGCCTCGGGCTGTTCGGCACTGACCGGTATCGAAGCCATCGCCAACGGTGTGCCTGCGTTCCGCAAGCCAAAGGTGATCAACGCCCAGAAAACCATGACGCTCATGGGCGCAACCGCTGTCTTCATGTTTATCGGTGTGACCACCCTCGCCCTGGTTTCGAGAGTTCACTACGCCGAGAACCCATGTGAGCAGCTGCAGCAATGGGCTCAGTGCGCCACCGACCCGCAGCAGTCAGTGATGGCCCAGATTGCGGGAGCCGTGTTCGGCCAGAGCAACTGGATGTTCTACGTGATTCAGGCCGGCACCACCGCGGTTCTGTTGCTCGCCGCAAACACCGCCTTCAACGGCTTCCCACTGTTGAGCTCGGTGCTCGCCAACGACAAGTTCGCTCCTAAGGCGCTGCTAACCCGCGGTGACCGCTTGGTCTTCTCGAACGGCATGCTGTCGCTCTCGTTTGCAGCGTTGATCCTGATCATCGTTTATCAGGCTTCGGTGACTGGTCTGATTCAGCTCTACATCATCGGCGTTTTCACCTCGTTCACGATCGGCCAGATCGGCATGCTCAAGCACTGGGGTCGCCTGCAAAAGCCAAAGAAGAAGCTTTCGAGTGAAGAGAATGCGGCCAACCGCAAGGAAGCCATGTCGGGCATCCTGATCAACGGACTCGGCGCGTTGATGACCGCATCCGTTTTGGTGATTGTGACCATCACCAAGTTCACTCACGGTGCCTGGCTGGTGTTCATCATCATGCCGGTGCTCTACACCGTCATGTTCTACACCCGCCGTTACTACGACCAGGTAGCAGCCGAGATTGCGATGGATTCGGAGACGACGTTCGGCGCTAAGGGCGACTACGCAATCGTCCTGATGGACAAGTTGAACAAGCCTCAGTTGAAGGCTCTCGACTACGCTCTCTCGAGCCGCCACACCCACCTCGAGGCCGTGCACATTGCGGTCGACCCGGCTGGTGCTCGCAAGTTTGCTCAGGAGTGGAAGAAGTTCGAGAAAGAACTCGGGCTTCCACTGCGCATCATCGAATCGCCATACCGCGAGTTCTCGCAGCCGCTGATCGAGTTCCTGCAGAAGCACCGCGCAGAAAACGGCGACGAGCGCATTTCGGTCTATCTGCCAAAGCTTGTCGTTGGTCACTGGTGGGAGCACATCTTCCACAACCACCGCGCGAGCCGCATCCGTAAGCAATTGATGTACTTGCGCGGAGTCATGGTCACGCTCGTACCTTGGCGTCTAGAGTCGGCCGAGTACAAGGACATCTTCTCGCGTCGCCCACTGCCGGGCGACTCGCGCCGCGGTCACGTTCGACCTGCTCGCCGCCTACACCGCGGTAGCTCGAACATGGTCGCCCGCACTCGCGCTAAGCGCATCGACGAGGACTAAATACCGGATGTTGAATTCGCTTCGACTGGCCGGGCTCACTTTCGTGGGTGGTGCACTCGGCGCCACCGCAAGATTTAGCCTCGGCATGGTCTGGGACCCATTCTGGTCACTGATTTGCATCAACCTCGCCGGCGCGGCAATCGTCGGCTGGCTGGTCAATTCGAAGCGTTTCGAATCGGATGGCTCAAAAGCGTTTTTGGGCACCGGTTTTGCAGGTGGTTTCACCTCGATGTCGGCGGTTGCCCTGCTGTTCGTGCAAACCTCACTCGTTGAAGCCACCGTCTGGTCATCGCTCATCCTCGCTCTGCACATGGTCCTCGGCGTCGCTATTTACCTTCTCGTGAAGCGGGCCACCTCGTGAACGCGAATTCCAATCAAATTGCCGAGACGGTCATGATCTTTGCCGGTGTCGCAATTGGCGGTGGTTTTGGTTCAGTGCTGAGGATGCTGCTTGGCAAACTAACCACCAAGTCGGTGCCGATTGGCATTTTGATTGCTAACACCTTGGCGTCGGGATTCTTGGCTCACGTGTCTGTTTTGAACCACGATTGGGTTTGGGCAATGCTCTCGGCCGGCTTGGCTGGCGGCCTATCGACCTTCAGCACCTGGGCTGCGCAAACCGGTGACCTTTGGGCAGCTGGTCAACGCGGGGATGCCATTAACAACGCGCTGCTGAATCTGCTGCTGCCGGTGACCGCCGTTTTGATTGTGCTGATTCCACAACTGTTTCAGGGCTACTAAGCCCTCAAGTGCTAAACTAACCGCAGGTTTTTGCAGGTTTTTGCCTGCTGATTTGTTTCGTCTTCATTAGTGAGGGGGCTCGGCATGGGCCGTGGCCGTCAAAAAGCAAAGCACACCAAGGTGGCTCGCGAGCTGAAGTACTTCAGCCCAGACACCGATTTGAGCGCGCTCGAACGCGAACTGGGTCACGCTGATTCCGACCAAAACGAAGCCGAACTGATCGACAAGTGGGCAGACCTTTACGGTGACGATGACGACGAGGATGAGTCGACCGAAGAATCGAAGGATGCCGACCAAAAGTAGTCGGTTTCGGCCCTAAAAAACCGCGCAAAGTCGCGACAACTAGTTCGAATTAGCCGCGCGCAACTCTACCTAGCCGCGCGAAATGCGCACCTGCTCCTCGCGGTCAACAACCTTCACGCGTTCGCGCTGAACTGGCGACTGATCTGCCTCACCCAGCGCGCGTTCGTGAGCATCAAGCTGCAGCCAACCCGACCAGGTCGTGAATTCGACACCCCTGGCGGTCAGCTCGGCCAGCAAGGCATCGCTGTCTGCGACTGCTGGATCGACGAGTGAATCAATGTCAGCGAGCAGATTTTCAATCGTCTCGGATGCGTCACTCTTGGTGTGACCAATGAGGCCTACCGGACCACGCTTGATCCATCCGGTTGCATAGAGCCCCGCCTGCTGCTGACCCGACTCGTCGATGACGCGTCCGCCCTGATTGCGAATCACGCCGTGCTTGTCGTCGAATGGAACCTCTGGAAGCTCGCTACCGAAATAGCCAATTGCGCGATAGACGGCTTCGACCGCATATTCCACAAATTCTCCGGTTCCGTGGACGCTTGCACCGTCTGGGTTTAGCGCGGTGCGCTCAAACTTGATGCCGGATACGCGACCGTCGGCGCCGAGAATTTCGACCGGGGATGAGAAGAAGTGCAAGTGCAGACGGCGGCTGGCGACTGGCTCATCCGCGCCTCGGTTAGCCTGGCGTTCACGCCAGCCTTCGATGATGCGAGCCATGACGCGATGCTGATTGGTTACGCCTTCGGCATCCTCGTTGAACCAGCCCTCAGGGAAGTCCTCGTCGTAGAGCACGATGTCGACATCTTCGACTTCACCGAGCTCGCGCAATTCGATCGGGGTGAACTTGATTTGCGCCGGACCGCGGCGACCGAATACGTGCACATCGGTGACCGGTGACGCCTTTAGGCCTTCATAAACGTTGGCGGGGATGTCAGTCGAAAGCATGTCATCAGCGTGCTTGGCCAAAACTCGAGCAACGTCGAGAGCAACGTTTCCGTTGCCGAGCACCGCGACATTTTCAGCGACCAGAGGCCAGGTGCGCGGGTAATCCGGGTGCCCGTCATACCAGCTGACAAAGTCGGCTGCTCCGTAAGAGCCTTCGAGGTCGACCCCGGGAATGTTGAGGTCGGCGTCCTTGATAGCACCGGTCGCAAAAATCACCGCGTGATAGTGCTTTCGGATGTCATTCAAAGTGAGGTCGCGTCCAAAAGTGACGTTGCCGTAGAAACGAATCGAACCCTCGGCGAGCATCTCGTGCAGAGAGTTGACGATTCCCTTGATGCGCGGGTGGTCCGGAGCAACTCCGTAACGGATCAGACCGTAGGGGGCCGGCAGCGAATCGAACAGGTCGATGGCGACGTCAGGGTGCTGAGTCTTGAGAATGTTGCCTGCATAGATGCCAGCCGGGCCGGCACCAATGATCGCTACGCGAAGTTGCTTGGTCATTAGGCAATTTTACCTAGATGCCCGCAGCGCTTGTTGCCGAGAGCGCCCCATCGAGAGCTGCCGGCTCAGGCACTGAGTAATTGGTGGGCACGCTGATGTGAAACCCCGAGAATTACGCCTATCTCACGAACGGTCAGTTTCTGATTCGCGAGATCGCGAGCGAGAATTTGTGATTCTTCGGTAGCTTGGCGCTCGTATTCAGCCGCGAGCGCTTTCTCGTTTTGAATCTTCGCAACACGCTGAGCGACGTCGAGGTCGTGCACCCTCTCAATAGTTAGCTCAATCTCGAAGGAATCAATCGGAATGTCGAGCGTTACTGCGATGAACTCTCGCGCCATCAAAGTAACCTCGGTCAATTTCTTGGCTTGTGTTAGGCCATTGACCTCTGGAATCTCGACCATCCACCAGTTGCCATCAAGATACGCGTTCGCGTGAAATCTTCTAGTTGTCATTCGCTGCCTCCAATGCCTTGAGCAAGTTTCGGTAGACGCCTGGACTGATACGTCGATGGCCGTCAGGCAACGTGAAGGTGTCGCCTTTGGGAGATCGCCATATCGAGTGACTACCGACGGTTCGCAATCGCTGCCAGCCCGCCGACTGAAGCATCTTTACGGCTTTTCTGGTCGGTTGATCGCTTACCATCAAGTAAGTCTAAATGACTAGACAGAAACTGTCTAGGGCGGTAGACAAATGCTTGGGGAAAGAAACCTAGTTGGCGTACGAGCCGACCAGCCGAACGGCACCGCCGCGAACACCCTTGGCCTCGGTGACGTATCCCGGCAATTCGGCATCGCAAGGTGTCGACTCGATAATGCCCAACTGCCAGGTGCGGATGCCCTCAGCGTTGATCTGTGCCGCAATCGCATCGGCAGCCGCGGCTTTTACAACGACGGCGAAACCAAGACCTAGGTTCCAGGTGGCCTCCAGATCGGTGAGCTTGTAGCCACCCCAACCAGCTACGACGCTGAACACATCCAGTGGTCGCCAAGTTGAACGGTCGACATCGAGGCTCACACCCGAAGGCAGCACGCGCGATAGGTTGGCAGCGATGCCACCACCGGTGATGTGCGACATGACTCGAACATCGCTACCGTTGGCTGACTCGAGCACGCGGTTCAAGACGCCGGTGTAGAGACGGGTTGGCTCGAGCAGGACCTCGCCAAGACTGCGGGCTCCGAATTCCGCAACGGTCTTGTTGTAGTCGAGCTTGCTGTCGGCGACAATCTTGCGCACCAGCGAGTAGCCGTTCGAGTGAAAGCCCGAGGCCTCCAACCCAAGAACGACATCGCCAACCTGAACGCGTCCGGCTGAAAGCAATTTGCTGGCATCAACAACACCGGTTGCAGCGCCCGCCACATCATATTCGTCCGGGTGCAACAGGCCTGGGTGTTCGGCCGTTTCGCCACCGACTAGAGCAACGTCCACCGCCTGGCAAGCCTCGGCGATGCCGCGCACGATATCGGCGATGCGCTGTGGAACAACCTTGCCGCAAGCGATGTAGTCGGTCATGAACAGGCTCTTTGCGCCAGTCACCACGATGTCGTCAACGACCATGCCGACCAGGTCTTGGCCGATGGTGTCGTGCTTGTCGATGGCCTGCGCGATTGCGACCTTGGTGCCAACTCCGTCGGTCGAGGTTGCTAGCAGCGGGCGCTCGTACTGCTTCAAGAAGCTGACGTCCATCATGCCCGCGAAGCCGCCAAGCCCGCCGACCACGAGATCGTTGTGAGTGGCCGAAACGGCCTTTTTCATAAGTTCAACCGCGAGGTCACCGGCCTCGGTGTCAACACCCGAAGCCGCGTATGCGCTCGCGACGTGGCCCTGTTCTGAAGCGTTGGTCATTAGTTGCTTGCCTCTCGAACGGCACGGTCAAGTTCGCTATCCGGCCCAGGTTCGCAGGCGGCACCGGTCGGCTGGTCGCTTCGCTCGAGCAGGTTCTTGCCGAGACGGTCTGCGGTCGGAAGCTCAATCGGGTACTTGCCGGTGAAGCACGCGGTGCAAAGCGAGGCTTCCTCCTGGCCGGTTGCGGCAATCATGCCGTCCTTGGTGAGGTAGCCCAGCGAGTCGGCGCCGATTGACTTGCGCACGTCTTCAACACCGAGACCGGTGGCAATCAGTTCGGCGCGAGTCGCAAAGTCGATTCCGTAGAAACATGGCCAAGTAATTGGTGGCGAAGAAATACGGATGTGAATTTCAGCCGCACCTGCCTCGCGAAGCATCTGAACTAGAGCGCGTTGGGTGTTGCCGCGCACGATCGAGTCGTCAATAACGATGATGCGCTTGCCGCGAATGACTTCCTTGAGCGGGTTCAACTTGAGGCGAATACCGCGCTGACGAATGGTCTGCGATGGCTGAATGAAGGTGCGGCCAACGTACGCGTTTTTCACCAATCCGTGCCCGAACGGAATACCCGACTCTTGGCTGTAACCGATAGCCGCCGGGGTTCCCGACTCAGGCGTTGGGATAACCAGGTCTGCTTCCACCGGGTATTCGCGGGCGAGTTCACGACCCATTTCGACGCGAGCGTCATAGACATTTTTGCCGTTGATGGATGTGTCTGGGCGAGCGAGGTAGACGTATTCAAAGACACAGCCGGCACGCTTGGTCTCGGCGAAACGCTGCGAGCGCAAACCGTTTTCGTCAATCGCGATGAGCTCACCCGGCTCGATCTCGCGAACGAAGCTAGCACCCACAATGTCCAGGGCTGCGGTCTCAGACGCAACCACCCAACCGCGCTCCAGTCGACCTAGCACCAGCGGGCGAACACCCTGCGGGTCACGAGCTGCGTAGAGCGTGGTCTCATCCATGAAAACTAGGCAGAAGGCACCTTTGACCTTTGGCAACAACTCGAGAGCGGTTGACTCGAGAGTGTGGTCAAGGTCGCCAGCCATCAAAGCGGTGAGCACGGCGGTGTCGGTCGTGTTTCCGCCGGTGATTTCGTTGGCACCCTGATCTGGGTATCGCTTGCTGAGGAGGTCGAGCAGATCAGCAGTGTTGGTCAGGTTGCCGTTGTGGGCTAGAGCGATCGTGCCAGAGCTGGTGCGACCCAGGGTCGGTTGAGCGTTGCGCCAGTGCGATGCACCAGTGGTTGAGTAGCGATTGTGACCTACCGCGATGTGACCGGTGAGCGACTCGAGGGCCGATTCGCTAAAGACCTGGCTAACGAGACCCATGTCTTTGTAGACCAGGATTTTCTTGCCGTCAGAGGTGGCAATTCCGGCCGATTCCTGGCCGCGGTGCTGGAGGCTGTAGAGACCGAAGAAAGTCAGCTTGGCGACCTCTTCACCGGGAGCCCATACGCCGAATACACCGCACTGATCCTTTGGTGCCTTCTCATCGTCATCGCTAACTGCGAGATCGTGATTTAGAAGTCCGTCGCCACGAAGCAATGGGATCCCCGATCGGTCTAAAAATGGGTGGGATGACTCGGGCTTTTCGACGCCCTTGTGAGGCCCGTTACCCCTCTAGTTTAGTCGCCTCGACTCGCTTGGCTCGAGCCCTGGTTAGGCTCTCCAAAACCGTTGCCGCGGTCAAACCCAAGGCGGCTCCTACACCTGCACCGTATGCGATCAGGTAGCCGAAAAGTTGCGGGTTGGAACCGCTCGAGGCCCAGAGAATCAGACCCACGAGAAATCCAAGCAAACCGCCCGTCAATAAAAACGGTAGGAACTTTGGCGTGCGCCGAATCTCGACTACTTCACGCTTGGCTGAGTTGTTGGCATTTTCGGTCATGAGTTAATTCAACCCGAAATTGCCGTGGAATTTTCCCCCGAGATTCCGCGAGGGCTTGGGGCTAGTTATTCTTCGAGTTGAGGCCGGCGTCCTGGTTGGGTGAATCGTCCGCCCTAAACTGCCATCGCCACAAAACGACGATTGCGGCTACCGCACCGATGAGAGCGACTCCAGCGAGGAAGAACCCTCCGTTGACTTGAAGTAGCCCAATCAGCACCAAGGCAGTGGCGAGCAGGATTGCGATTGTGCCAGCGCACCCAACCACAACGCGCAAGGGGCGTCCCGTTGAGTCAGTTGGCGGCTTCGGAATTGTTTCGTTCTGTTCGGTTGTCTCGGCTGAGACTGATCTGCTGCGACGAATGGCAAGAACGAGTGGAATCACTCCCACCAGAGCTAGGCCGGTGAGCAACAGACCCGGGTAAAGAAAGAATCCTCGCTGGGTGTTATCGAGCGTGTTCAAAGCGGTAAGCAACAGCCAAATACCAATTGACCCCAGAAGGGTGATCGAGATGGCAAGGCAGCCCTCGCTTGATTTACCTTTTTGTGAATCAGTCATCGATGCTTCTCCTGGCATCGTTGGCGCGCTGCCTCATGATCAATCCAGCTACCGCGACCGAGCCACCGACACCAAGCAAACAAAGAGCTAGAGGCAAAAGTTGATTCGCCAAAGGATCGTCCGCAACGCGAATTCGTTGAATCATGAGGTGTGCCACCTCTCCGGCAGCAAATGCGATTGAGCCGTACAGGATGAAGTTGAAACCCAATTTACGGTTCCGGTTCAAAACCTCCTCGTTCAGAGATTTGAGCCTAAATAGGAGACCGAACCAGATCGAAAAGGCAAGGATGGAGGCGACCGTCGGGATTGTGGCTAAAAGCCATCCGCTTGGATCGATGAAAACTGAAAAGAACATCGCCACCAGAGTTACCACTGCCAACACAAAAGTGACGCCGACTGCAGCTGCTATTTTGCGCCTGCCCTCGCTCCGCTGTTTTTCAACAGAGCTGCCAGATTTTTTGGAAACAAGCCCCGTTATGACAGATGCTCCTGTGACCACTGAAACGGTTGCGCTGGAGATTCCTAGAGTCCGCAATAGCCCCATCGAATCTGGCCTGCCGATGCATAGCAGAGCTACCAGTGCAGTCCCAAGACTGGTCAAAATGAGAAAGACCTGCAGGCAGCCGAGGGTTGCTGGTGAGTCGGGTTCTCCATCCCTGCTGTTCTCTTCGTTCGACAATGTCACCTAGACCCCCCAGATTGAATTTCTTCGATTGACCTTTTTTTGGCAACAAGGTTTGCGATGGAATGTGCCGGATGCTGACCGTTCATGTTTACTAACCATCCATCCGTGAAGTCCAAATAAGGGCAGCGGCCAGGTAGGCAGCGGCCACGAAAAAACCAATAACGCCACCGCCAGCGAATATCGCTAGGGCTACCAAAACCGCGAAGAACCCAAATACGCGATTTACATGGCGCTCGCCTCGCTCGAGCGGTGTGAGCAAGATGTGGCCGACCGCAAACCAAATTGCAAACCAAACGACTGCCGCCCTGCTCTGCGGAGTGTGGATGTCGAAAGTTCTGCCCCAAGTCGAAATCAGAATCCCAAAGCCGGCAAGGAGCGTAAGGCTCGAGAGATTGATGAATCTCACCAGCGCTTGCAAATCCATGACTCGAAGTGATGGAAACTCAACCAGCAGTTTTCGAGTCTTGAATGCACAGAGAACTATTAGCGCCCCAGGTATGAGGGAAATCAGTGCGCCAGGTATTAGAGCAACGATGGCGTTAGAGAGATTTTCTGGCCTCTGCTGAATTAGAACTGCGAGTAGGCACCAGAAGGCGTACCCGATCAGGGCAGCCCCGGTGAGCGCAAGCACACACCAATTGGTCGCGCGCTGTGGCCAGGCCCACCGATCTAAATCCTTCAAAGCTCCCCCTTGGTCTTATTTATACCGAAGGGTGTCCAAAATCGCGATAGAGCGGGAATAACCCATCCAAGTCGGCACGAACTCCCGAGGCCAGAACGAGGGCCCCTGCGATGGCGTCATCCCAAAGCAACGAACCAGTGGCTAACGCGAACCAGGTCTCGGGCGACATCTCGACCACATTGGGCGGTGTGCCGCGAGTGTGCCGCGGGCCAGGGATGCACTGGGTGGCTCCGAGTGGCGGCACGCGAACTTCGACGGTGTTGCCAGGTGCACGTTCAGCCAATTCTTCGAGCAGGTAGCGAACGGCGGTTGCAAACTGTGGGTCAGCCGACGGGCCATCGGGGCAGGCAAGACAGGCGGCAACGGCGGCGCGTCCGGTTTCGGGATTTGTTCTGCGTCTTGGCACTCTCCAAGCCTATTCAGCCAAGTTGAGTCGTTTTATCAACAGAGATTTCGGATGCGCCTGGCGCTTGACGAACGGGCATCAAACTCAAGTTGTTGGCGCTGTGGTCGCCCCCGCCACAGCGCCAACACCAACCCCGAAAACCCGCATGGCAGAGCCAAACTAAACTTGACCCTGTGAAAATCTTGGTCTTGGGTCAGGGCGCCCGCGAACACGCAATCGTTAAGGCACTCATCCGCACGGGCACTCCGGCGGCATCAATCATCGTCGCCCCCGGCAACGCCGGCATCTCGACCGATGCCCCATGCGAACCAAACCTGAACCCAAACTCACCGAGTGAGGTTGCCGCTTTTGCCAAGGCTCACGAGATCGAATTGGCCATCATCGGCCCCGAGGCTCCCCTAGTTGCGGGCGTCTCAGATGCCTTGCGCGATGCGGGCATCCCGGTATTCGGCCCTAGCCAGAAAGCGGCCGCGCTCGAGGGCAGCAAGTCGTTCGCCAAAGAGGTCATGGCCGCGGCTGGCGTGCCAACCGGAATGGCACGCGAGTGTTCGACGCTCGCCGAGGTTGAATCCGCAATCGACGAATTCGGTGCACCATACGTAATTAAGGCTGACGGACTAGCCGCCGGCAAGGGTGTCATTGTGACAAGTGACCGCGCAGCGGCACTCGAGCACGCGGCGAAGTTCATCCACATGGGCGTCCTGGTTGAAGAATTCCTCGACGGCCAGGAGGTGAGCCTGTTCTTCCTCGCTGACGGCAAAACCGTGCTGCCTCTCTCACCGGCTCAGGACTTCAAGCGCGCCTTCGACAACGACGAAGGCCCCAACACCGGAGGCATGGGCGCATACTCACCGCTGCCTTGGTTGCCAGCCGGCTTCGTCGAAGAAGTGGAACGAACCGTCGCTCAACCAACCGTGGATGAGTTGGGCAAGCTCGGCATGCCTTTCGTCGGCTTGCTGTATTGCGGCTTGATCCTGACGGCCAAGGGAATTCGAGTCATCGAGTTCAACGCAAGGTTCGGCGACCCTGAGACCCAGGTGGTTTTGCGACGCCTAAATAGTTCGCTCAGCAACCTGCTGTACAAGGCTGCTACCGGGCAACTCGAGACAGCGGCCGCCCCTGAATTTAGCGATCAGGTTGCGATTACCGTGGTGCTGGCCAGCGAGGGGTATCCGGACACCAGCGCTCCAAACCGTCCGATTCACGGTCTCGGTTCGGTCGAAAACGAGCACGTCGAGGTTTGCCACGCGGCTACCGCGTGGGCTGAAACCAAGGATGGCGAAGAATCACTGATGGCGACCGGCGGTCGAGTGCTGTCAGTTGTGGCTTCAGGCCACGATTTCGCCGGAGCGCGCGCACACGCATACGCAGCCATCGAGAAGATCTCGCTTCAGGGTTCGCACTACCGCAAAGACATCGCAGCAAAGGTCGCCGGCTAATGGGCGCCGCGGCTGGAACCGCCCTCGAGATTCCTGGCTGGAAGCACGTCTACAGCGGCAAAGTTCGCGACCTATACGAAGCCGAAGACCCTAGCCTGCACCACCTGATCTTGGTGGTAGCCAGCGATCGCGTTAGCGCCTTCGACCATGTGCTCGAACCGGCCATTCCGGGCAAGGGCAAGCACCTAACCACCCTCACCAACTGGTGGTTTGACCGCCTCGATGTGCCGAATCACCTGGCCACCGAAATCGCGGTGCCGAGCGAGGTCGCTGGTCGCGCCACAATCGCAAAAAAACTAGAGATGTTCCCCATCGAGTGCGTGGTGCGTGGCTACATCAGCGGTTCGGGTTGGAAGGAATACCAAGCCAACCAAACCGTATGCGGCATCGCACTGCCTGAGGGCCTGACTTTCGGTGGTCGCTTGCCCGAGCCGATCTTCACTCCCGCATACAAGGCACCGATGGGCGAGCACGACGAAAACATCACTTTCGAGCGTTGTGTTGAGCTTGTCGGCAAAGAAAATGCCGAAGCCTTGCGCGACCTTAGCCTCGCGGTTTTCAAGCGAGCGAGTGAACTGGCCGAAAAAGCGGGACTCATTTTGGCTGACACCAAATTCGAGTTCGGCATCAACCCGGCAACCGGCGCAATCACGCTGGGCGACGAAGTCTTGACTCCGGACTCATCGCGATTTTGGTCAAAGTCCGCTTGGGAGCGCGGCGAGCGCAAAGACAGCTTTGACAAGCAAATTGTTCGAAACTGGCTGGCCGAAAACTGGAACCAGCAGGGTGAACCACCAGCGCTGCCAAACGAAATCGTCGAGCAAACCGCCGGAAAGTACGCAGAGTTGGTCGAGCGACTCACTCAGGAAGTTGCCTGAGGGTTTCGCGGTTTAGAACGCCATGGTCAGAGAGCACATTCGCGATGAGCGCCAAGAGCGCATCCTTGCCGCAGCCCAAAAGCTGATCGCTGACAAAGGTGTGGACGCCGTCTCGATGGCCGAGCTTGCCGCCGAAACGGGTCTGAGCCGCCCGGCGATTTACCAGTACTTCGCCTCGCGCGAGCACGTGCTGGCCGAGTTGGTCATCAACGAAATGGCAGACCTGAGCAACGCCATCGACGAGCACATTGCGCATTTCGATGAACCGCTCGAGCGCATCCGTATCTGGATTCACTACTCGCTCGCTCACCTGGCCAGCGCTGAACACCGCATCATTCGCGAAATTTCGATTGATTCGCTGCCAGAAGAGTCCCGTGGAATGATCAACGCCATGCACGGTCACTTCATGACCGCTCTGGTCAGCCCTGTTGCCCAGTTGGGCATTCCTGACGTGACCGCGACCTGCCACCTGATTTTTGCCTCGGTTGCTGCTGCAGCGAAGCGCATCGACGAGGGTGCTGAATTTGTGCGTGAGGCCAGCGCTCTTGAAAAATTCACGATCGCTGGCCTCACGGCGAACAGCGCCAGCTAAAGCCGCACTGCTCTGGTTGCAGGTTCTGCCCCTGCGTTACCCAATTCGGTTAGTTGTTGAGCGCAACCTTGGTCAGCTGCTTGCGGTCGAGTCCGGCGGTGACGACGAACTTGCCCTTAGGTGCTGCAACCGAGAATACGAATGAGTCGTTGGTGACGTTACGTACGTACTTCTTGTTGCCAACCACGAAGGTGACCTTGCTGCCCTTGGCGTTTGCAACGGTGACCGAGACCTTGCCATCCATGAGTGCGGCGGTGGCCGAAGCAACCGGAGCTGGACCGAAGGTCAGCGGAATGAAACGGTCGAGCGAGTAGTCACCCGAGCCACCGTTGTGGTCACGGCGGATGTGAATGCCACAGGCGTCAACGGTGCAGTCAACGGCGGTTCCACCAGAGGTGAACTGGGCCTGGACGGCTAGCGCCACCGGCTTGGTTGCGTCACCAGCGCCGAACTTTAGCTGCGCTGGGTCGGTCGAAACCCAGGCGCCCTGCCCGAAGCAAAGTGCTGGACGAGCCTTGGTTACCTCAGCCATTGAGCCCTTGCAGAGGCGAACGTAGACACCCTGGTTGGCAGGAACACCCGAGAGAGTCACGGTAACGGTGTCGCCAGCTGAGGTGAGGTACTTGCTCTTGTCAGCCGAGACCGAGAAGCCGTCAGCGTGAGCTGGAGCAACTGAACCGAACAGGCCACCGACTAGTGCGAGTGCGGTGATAGCCGAGGTCACATACTTATTGGTTTTCATTTGTTTCTTTCTGTTGGGGGCGGATTGAAGCTTTGAAGCGGGGGTGAATCAGGTTTTATTTGGCAAACGTGACCGGTATGAACACGTCCGCGGTGCGGTTGCCTCCGTTGGTGTGATCGGCGCGAGTAGTGAACGCGCAGCGAACTTTGGTGCAATCCTGGCCATCGATGAACTGGGTGGCCTTCATGACCACTTTGAATGTGCCGCCCTTGCCAAACGGCGTCACCAGCGAAGCCGCATACAGAGGCGGGTTGGATGAGATCCAGAACGAGGCGTTGTTGACACCGGTGATGTCGAACGGACCGCAGGCCGTTGGCTTTTGGCCCTTAGGTGGCACCACGCAGTAGGTGACGTAGATGCCGAGCTTGGTGTTGTAATTGCGGCCGGTAAGGGTGATCGGCTGGCCGTCGGTAAGGTTCTTGGTCTCACTCGCGGTGAAGCGCTGGCCCTTGCCACCAACCACGGTTACGGCAGTGGTCTTCGGTGACGCTGCGGTCGCACTCGACAGCGGTGAAATTGCCAGTGCCAGCGCACCGACAGACAACGCGGCAAGCACCTTGGTTCGCAGTTTTTGGGTCATGCCCAAAAAGTTATGCGAATGTGAAAATCAAACGCTGACACGGTGTCAGCGCCAGCAGAGTGGGCGAAATCAAGCGGGTAGGCCTGCCCGAAAACCCTCCCGGCGATGGGCTAAACTTGGAGGGTCAGGCAGCGTTGTCGACGCTCGAGGAATCGCGCGACTGAAGCGCCTTCTCGAGGCAAAACTCCCCACACAAGCTTGGAGATTCTGTGCCAAAAATCATCGTCGAGGTAATGCCAAAGGCTGACCTGCTAGACCCTCAGGGCAAGGCCGTGAAAAACGCCCTGCACCGCAGCGGCAACGCACAGAACAAAGACATCACCGCCGTTCGCATCGGCAAGCGCATCGAACTGCACTTTGACCGCGCGGTCACCGATGCCGACCTCGAGAACGCCCGCAAGGTTGGCGAGAGCTTCTTGAGCAACGCCGTCATCGAAGACGTCGTAGCCGTCACCGTCGAAAACTAATCGCGGCAGCGACTCACGAAAGCGGGCATCCCATGAAGATCGGTGTAGTTACCTTCCCAGGCACGCTAGACGACCGCGACGCACAGCGCGCTGTTCGCCTTGCCGGTGCCACTCCTGTTCCGCTCTGGCACGCCGATGCTGACCTAAAAAAGGTGGATGCCGTCGTGCTCCCGGGTGGATTCTCGTACGGCGACTACCTTCGCTGCGGTGCCATCGCCGCCCAGGCGCCAGTCACTCAAGAGATCGTGCGCGCTGCCGGCAAGGGCCTGCCGGTGCTCGGCATCTGCAATGGTTTCCAGGTGCTCGTCGAGAGCCACCTGCTGCCTGGTGGTCTGATTCGCAACGAACACCAGCACTTCATCTGCCGCGACCAGAAGCTGCAGGTCGAGAACATCGACACCGCCTGGACCAACCAGTTCGAGCTCGGTCAAGAAATCACCATTCCGTTGAAGAACGGTGAGGGCGGCTACATCGCCGACGAAGAGACCCTGAAGCGTCTCGAGGGTGAAAACCTGATCACGTTCCGCTACCTCGAGGTCAACCCAAACGGTTCGATGAACAACATCGCCGGTCTGCGCAACGAGCGCGGAAACGTTGTTGGTCTCATGCCGCATCCAGAGCACGCTGTTGAGGCCGGTTTCGGCCCTGACACCAACGCAGCCATGCGCTCGGGCGTCGACGGCCTCAAGTTCTTCACCTCGGTAATCAACTCGCTAGTTAACGCGTAAGGCTCAGAATCATGGCACTTTTCAAGAAGAAGGCACCGGTCGTTCCTAGCGGCGTTGACACCGTCGAGCAGGCGGCGCTAACCCCCGACAAGGCTCAGCCTTGGAAGGAACTCGGCCTCAAGCAGGATGAGTACGACCGCATCAAGGAGATCCTCGGTCGTCGCCCGACCTCGAGCGAGCTCGCGATGTACTCGGTCATGTGGTCGGAGCACTGCTCATACAAGTCGTCAAAGATTTACCTTCGTCAGTTCGGTGAAAAGGTCACCGACGAGATGAAGAAGCACCTCATGGTTGGCATGGGCGAAAACGCCGGTGTGGTTGACATCGGCGAGGGATGGGCCGTGACCTTCAAGGTCGAGAGCCACAACCACCCGAGCTACATCGAGCCGTTCCAGGGCGCTGCAACCGGTGTCGGCGGCATCGTTCGCGACATTTTGACCATGGGTGCTCGCCCGATCGCTGTCATGGACCAGCTTCGTTTCGGCGCACCTAACGACCCAGACACCGCGCGTGTTGTGCACGGTGTGGTCAGCGGAATCAGCTTCTATGGCAACTGCCTCGGCCTGCCAAACATCGGTGGCGAGACCGTATTCGACAAGGTTTATCAGGGCAACCCGCTGGTCAACGCGCTCTCGGTTGGCGCTCTGCGTCACGAAGACCTCAAGCTTGCCAAGGCATCAAACCCTGGCGACCTGGTTATTTTGTTCGGCGCACGCACTGGCGCTGACGGCATCGGTGGCGTTTCGGTGCTCGCTTCAGAGACCTTCGACTCGACCGGCCCGGCCAAGCGCCCAGCCGTTCAGGTTGGCGACCCGTTCGCCGAGAAGGTGCTCATCGAGTGCTGCCTCGAGCTCTATCACGCTGGCGTTGTTGCCGGAATCCAAGACCTCGGTGGCGCCGGCATCAGCTGTGCAACCAGCGAGCTTGCGTCAAACGGTGGCGCAGGAATGCGCGTCCAGTTGAAGGATGTCTTGAAGCGCGACGAGAGCCTGACCCCAGAAGAGATTCTGATGTCAGAGTCGCAAGAGCGCATGATGGGCATCGTGCCAAAGAAGGACTTCAAGGCCTTCAAGAAGATCGTTGAAAAGTGGGAGGTCGAGTACTCGGTGCTCGGCGAGGTCATCAACGAAGACCGTCTCTACATCAACTGGGGCGACGAAGAAATCGTCAACGTGCCACCGCGCACGG
>JAGWTM010000071.1 GCA_028868975.1 Actinomycetales bacterium | reverse complement strand
AACTTCGGTGCTGACACTTCTGCCGTCGGTCGCATCGAATTCAGTGAACCGGTGACCGATCTTCAGCTCGGCGACATCGTGCCAACTCCCGATTCGACCGGATGTCGCGTTGCAAGCATTCTCGACGGTGGTGGCGGCCTTGTGTTTGACGTGGTTGTTCGCGGCTGCACGAGTTTGTCGCTGAATCTGGTGCTGGTTGCGAATTCCGTTCTAGGTAATGCGCCAGGACCGATTTCGGATACCTACTGGACGCCGATTCAGCCGTATGTGCCAGCGGAAATCCTGGCACCGCCGCTGCCGGTTGGTGGCTCGCAGCCGCCTAGCGGGGGAGCCGGTCCAGCACCTGAGCCGGCACCGACCGCGACCGCGGCAGCTCAGCCGACACCGACAGTTCAGCCGACATCGACAGTTCAGCCGGCACCGACAGGGACCGCGACACCGGAACCATCTCCATCGGCTACGCAGTCCGTGCTTCCCATGCAGTCTGCGACGCCAGCACCGGCTTTACCGATGGCGCAGCCGGTCGCCGAGGAGCCAAATCTCGAGGAGCCAATTCGCGAGGAAACCGTACAGTCTGAATCAGTCCAGGTCGAGCCGGTTCCGCCTGAGGCGATTCACCCTGAGCCGGTTCAGCCTGCTCCGGCTCATTTTGCTTCAGCCCGGCAAATTCCGACGCCAGCTGTTTCACCACCGGCCGTCTCGACAAAGGCGGAGCAACCGGCGGCACCTCATCGCGTCGTTTCTCGCCCCGAAGTTGCCGACGCAAAACCTAACCCCGAGTGGGCGGCAGGCCTTGTGGCAAGCGGGATAGCACTCGCGGGAGTCGCGGCGGTTATGGTTCTGCGAGGATTGCGCGGGCGCATCCGATTGAGGAATCCCGCGTTTTAGGCGAAAGTTCGCCGGCCGAGGCTAGTTGAAGATGACCGTGCGCTCGCCGTCGAGCAGCACGCGGTGCTCGGCAAACCAGCGGACCGCCTGAGTCAAAGTCTTGGCCTCGATGTCAGAGCCGAGCGAGACCAGGCGGTTCTTGCTGTCAGAGTGCTGAACGCGAATCACGTTCTGCTCGATGATCGGACCTTCGTCGAGGTCAGCGGTTACGAAGTGGGCGGTGGCGCCAATCAACTTCACGCCACGAGCGTGTGCGCGAGCGTATGGGTTTGCCCCTTTGAAGCCCGGCAGGAACGAGTGGTGAATGTTGATAATTCGACCCTCGAACTCGCGGCAAAATTCCTCTGACAAAATCTGCATGTAGCGAGCGAGCACGATCAGTTCGATTCCCGCCGACTTGATGTAGTCGCGCAGCATCTGTTCAAAAGCTCGCTTGTCGGCCTCACCGGTGATGGCGTGGTGCTCAAATGGCACGCCGTAAAACTCGGCCATTGGCGCAAGTTCGGCGTGGTTGCCGAACACTGCCGGAAACTCCACCGGCAAGCGTCCCTCACGCTGACGGAACAGCATGTCGTTCAAGCAGTGGGCACTCTTTGAGACCAAAACCAGCGTCTTCATGGGGCGTCCGACCACGTCGAGGTGCCAGTCCATGTCATAACGCTCGACCACCGGAGTCAACTGGTTCACGAAGAACTCGCGAGGCACAGCCGACTCGATCTGCAAGCGCATAAAGAAGCGGCCGGTGTCTGGCGACGAATACTGGTGCGACTCGGTGATGTTTCCGTTCGCGGCAAAAATCGCACCCGAAATCGCGTGAACGATGCCCGGCTTATCTTCACAAACGAGAGTTAGCACCCAGTGGGTGGTGGTCGCTTCAGTCATAGGTTCAAGGTTACTAGCCATGGCAACCGTGGCGCTAAATGGTGCGGATGCCCTAGCGCGACTCATCCCGCTCGCGGTCGAACGAGCGTTGGCGGAGTTCGCGCCCGGTGATCTGCCAGAACAAATAGCCGACTAGCCCCAAACCGGCAAAAATCATCAACGAACCGACAATCGCGGCAACAGACACTTGGAGTCCTCAATTAGTAAGTGGCAAGGCGCAATCCCCCATGCGCTCGATACTGAAATTAGCCCAAGCATTTGCCGAAATCGGCTAACCAGCGGGTAACCGAACGCGACGCGTGTCGCCTACTTCGATTAGTAGAATTAGAGGGTCGAATCTGGCGCTGACGCCGCTTGCCAACCCCGCGAAATCAAAGGAATAGACCTATGACGGGCATCCCTTCAACGAACAACCTTCCGCTGAGCGAAGTTGACCCTGAGATTGCCGCGGTCCTGACCGCCGAGCTCGACCGTCAGCGCAACATGCTCGAGATGATTGCGAGCGAAAACTTTGTTTCGCGCGCCATCCTCGAAGCGCAGGGTTCGGTGCTGACCAACAAGTACGCCGAGGGCTACCCGGGCAAGCGCTACTACGGCGGTTGCGAGGCCGTTGACGTTGCTGAGGAGCTCGCTCGCGAGCGCGCCAAGGCTCTGTTCGGCGCTGAGCACGCAAACGTTCAGCCGCACTCGGGTGCTTCGGCCAACGCAGCGGTGCTGATGGCGCTCGCGAACCCTGGCGATCGCATCCTCGGTCTTGAATTGGCACACGGTGGTCACCTGACTCACGGTATGCGCCTGAACTTCTCGGGCAAGATGTATGAGGCTCACGCCTACGAGCTCAACCCAGAGACCTTCCTGATTGACATGGACATCGTTCGTGCTCGCGCACACGAGGTCAAGCCAGCCGTCATCATCGCCGGCTGGTCGGCTTACTCGCAGCACCTCGACTTTGCCGAGTTCCGCAAGATTGCCGACGAAGTCGGTGCAAAGCTGTGGGTCGACATGGCTCACTTTGCAGGTTTGGTCGCAGCGGGCGTTCACCCAAACCCAGTGCCTTACGCAGACGTAGTCTCAACCACCGTGCACAAGACTTTGGCTGGCCCACGTTCGGGTCTGATTCTTTGCAAGGAAGAGTTCGCCAAGAAGATTGACTCGGCCGTGTTCCCTGGCCAGCAGGGTGGCCCACTCATGCACGTCATCGCTGCCAAGGCCATCGCGTTCAAGAACGCCATGGGCGCCGAGTTCAAGGACCGCCAGGCACGCACTCTCGAAGGTGCAGCGATCATCGCCGACCGTTTGGCTCAGGCCGACATGGCAGAGGCTGGAGTTCAGGTTCTAACCGGCAGCACCAAGGTTCACCTTGTGCTGGTTGACCTGCGCAACAGTGAAATCGACGGCAAGCAGGCCGAGAACCTGCTGCACGAAGTTGGCATCACCGTGAACCGCAACTCGGTTCCAAACGACCCACGCCCACCAATGACCACCTCGGGTGTCCGTATCGGAACCCCAGCGCTCGCGACTCGTGGCTTCGGTGCCGCAGAGTTCACCGAGGTTGCAGAGGTCATCGCTTCGGTGCTCAAGCCAAACCCAGACATCGCAGCGCTTCGTGCACGCACCCAGGCTCTGGCCGACAAGTTCCCGCTCTACAGCGGCCTCGAGAACTGGTAACGACTGACGCATGACCGCGATCAAAATCGACGGATTAGCCGTCGCCAAGGCAATCAAGGGTGAGTTGGCCGAGCGCGTTGTCTCGCTCAAGCAGGCTGGCATTCACCCGGGTCTTGGCACGCTGCTCGTCGGTGACGATCCGGGCTCACACTCATACGTCGGCGGAAAGCACCGCGATTGCGCACAGGTTGGTGTGAACTCGATTCGCATTGACCTGCCGGCGTCGGCTTCGGCGGCAGACATTCGCGCTGCCATTCGTGACCTCAATGACGCTAAGGACGTCACCGGCTACATCGTGCAGCTGCCGCTGCCGTTTGGCATCGACCAGAACGAGATGCTCGAGCTGATTGATCCAGCCAAAGACGCCGATGGCCTGCACCCGACCAACCTTGGCCGGCTAGTGCTCGGTGTTTCGGGCGAGTTGAACTCACCGCTGCCATGCACACCTGCGGGAATCGTCGAGCTGCTTCGCCGCTATGAGATTCCGACGGCCGGTGCCGAGGTGGCTGTGATCGGCCGCGGCGTGACCGTTGGTCGCCCGCTCGGATTGCTGATGACTCGCAAGGGCATCGACAGCACGGTGACTCTGTTGCACTCGGCTTCACGCAATCTCGAGGACGCAGTCAAGCGTGCCGACATTGTGGTTGCAGCCCTCGGCGTTGCCCACTTCGTTCAGCCCGAATGGATCAAGCCTGGCGCTGCTGTGCTCGATGTGGGCGTGACCCGCGTCGTCGGTGCTGACGGTGAAGCAACACTGGTTGGCGACATCGCCCCAGGTGTGGATGAGGTTGCCGGCTGGCTCTCGCCAAACCCTGGCGGAGTTGGGCCGATGACCCGTGCGATGCTCGTGAAGAACGTGGTCGACACCGCTGCTCGCGGCTAGCTAAATCTTTGGCTGGAGAACTCGGGGCAGCTGGGCCACCCCGAGTTCCCTTTCGGCTACCTAATAATGAGCAGCAGCTCGATCACCAAAATGACGATCTTCACTGCCACCAGCATTAGTTCCAAGAGATGTTCTTTAGACATTTCTCAGACCTTTCGCCAGGTGCGATCCAACGAACGGCGAACCAAAAACAAAAGGGATTCCCAAAGGAATTACCTTGTGCCATACTCGAAGAGAACGGTTCTTCGGAAGCGAGTTTCCGATTCGACGCTCACCTGAGTGTCAGACCCACCCTCGGTTGCCGCCGAGGGTTTCGTCTTTAACTGGACTGAACAAAGTCGCACTTCTGCCAGTGCAGACCATCATCCCGTCTTCACCAATAGGCAGCGGGCTGCGCCGGTGGCTTGTGGATAAGGGCGGAAGTTAGAGCTGACTGCGAATAGCCCACAAATCAGGGAAAACCGACCGGAACAGGGTCGAAGCCAAGTAGCCAACACCGTCTGAACCGCCCGAACCCGGCTTGCGCCCAATCGTGCGCTCAACCATCTTCACGTGACGGTAACGCCACTCCTGCAGGCCCTCGTCAAAGTCGACGAGACGCTCGCACACGGCAGCCGCATCC
>JAGWTM010000018.1 GCA_028868975.1 Actinomycetales bacterium | reverse complement strand
GCACTGGCTTCAAACCTCACGGCGACGCTCAAGGAATTCAAGAAGCGTGGCCTGTTCGTCGTCGGTCTCGACGGCGATGGCGATGTGTCGATGCCAAACTTCAACCTCGGCACTGAGCCGCTGGTGATCGTCGTTGGCTCAGAGGGCAAGGGTCTATCGCGCCTGGTTCAAGAGACCTGCGATGTTGTGCTTTCGATTCCAATCGCGCGCGACACCGAATCGCTTAACGCCGGAATTGCCGCATCGGTCGTGCTGTATGAGGTCAGCGCGGCTCGCGCCGCAACTGGTCGTCACATCGCCTAGACGAGGTCGCGCCAGTCGGTTTCTTCGTCGTCAATCGCGATAATCGTTCCGCTCGGCACTGCCTCGGGCAGAGTGATTGCCTCGGTGGTCGTTGCACCCAAATACGCTTCTTCGTCGCGTCGATGCACGAGAACATTTCGAACGTATGAGTCAACCGCCTCCTGCAGCGGCACTCCGCGTTGCTCGTTTTCGGCGATGTACCAGCGATGCTCGAGCACCTGATGGAATATTTCGGCTGGCTCGAGTCGACCCGAGAGTTCCTTCGGAATAGCCAGCACGACAGGTTCGAACACGCGACTCAACCACTCGTGTGCGAGCACCTCTTCGTCGGCTCCCGGGCGTTCGTGCTTGAGGCGGTACTCATCCAGTGAATTTAGCAATCGTCGTGCCTGGTTCTCTTCGACGTCGAGACCGGTGAGGCGCAGAAGTCGTCTCGTGTGATGCCCTGCATCGACGACCTTGGGCTGGATTTTGACCGTTGTTCCGCTGCCATCGGTCTTGATGGAGAGCTCTTCGATGTCGAATCCCAATTCGTTGAGGCGTTCAACTCGTCGGCTAATCTTCCAACGTTCACCGACCTCGAAGGTTTCGGCGCCGGTTAGGGCCTCCCAAAGTTCGGTGTATTTCGAGACGATTCGGTTGCTGGTGGCTACCGCATCCACACCAGGCGCGGCATTACCCGAGGCGATGAGGTCCATGAGTTCACCCGCGATGTTGACTCGCGCGATTTCGAGGTCATTATCGCGCTGACCGCGTGAGAGTCCGCCCTCATAGAGTTGTCCAGTTTCGGCATCTACTAGATATGCGGCAAAGGCTCCAGCGTCGCGGCGGAATAGCGTGTTCGAAAGTGAAACGTCGCCCCAGAAAAATCCGGCGATATGCAAACGGACGAGTAGGAGCGCGAGGGCGTCCACGAGACGGGTGGCGGTTTCTGGGCGCAGTCCCTGCGACCACATGGCTCGGTAGGGGAGCGAAAACTTTAGGTGCCGCGTGATTAGCACGGACATCAGCTCTTCGCCGCTTTCGGTTTTCCGGTTGTTGATGATTGCGAATGGCTCCACGCAGGGCACATCGAGTTTGAGCAAGCTCTTGAGCATCTCGTACTCGCGTTTTGCAAGCTCAGGCAGGGTCTCCTTGATCGCAATGACATGGTCATTGAGGTGGGCAAATCGCACCGTGTGACGTGAGAGTCCCTTGGGTAGTGCCGCGATGTTTTCCGCGGGCCAGTCTTCTAAAGGCAAATGCCACGGTAGATCCAGCAGTGCTGGCTCTACCGTGGCAGCCGTGATGTCGAGTGAGGTCAACGCTTAGTTGAGGCGCAGGCCGGTCTCTACATCGAAGAGGTGGGTGATGCCACCCTCAGGAGCGAGGGTTACCTTGTCTGACGACTTAGGGTGGGTGCGGCCCGCAACACGCGAGACAACATCCTGGTCTGCGCCGTTGATGTTTGCGCGTCCGTATAGGAAGCCGTCGGCACCGAGTTCTTCAACAACGTCAACCTCAACCGAGATACCCTTGCCGTCGGTGACCTTGAGGTTCTCTGGGCGAATACCCACGGTGATTTCCTTGGCCGAGGTCTTAGCGAGAATGTCGCGCTCGACTGGCAGAACGATGTTGCCAAACTGAACGCCGCCGTCCACGATTGGAAGCTGAACGAGGTTCATAGCTGGCGAACCGATGAAGCCTGCAACGAAAACGTTTGCTGGACGCTCGTAGAGAGCAATCGGGGTGTCGACCTGCTGCAGAACGCCGTCCTTCAGCACTGCAACGCGGTCACCCATGGTCATTGCTTCAACCTGGTCGTGGGTCACGTAAACAGTGGTTACGCCGAGACGACGCTGAAGGGATGCGATCTGGGTACGGGTCTGAACACGTAGCTTGGCGTCGAGGTTTGACAGCGGCTCGTCCATGAGGAATACCTGTGGCTTACGGACGATTGCGCGGCCCATGGCAACACGCTGACGCTGACCACCCGAGAGAGCCTTTGGCTTGCGGCTCAGGTAAGGCTCAAGGTCGAGAAGCTTGGCTGCTTCGAGAACACGCTCTGCGCGCTCTTCCTTGCTTACGCCGGCAATCTTTAGGGCGAAGCCCATGTTCTCTGCCACGGTCATGTGTGGGTAGAGCGCGTAGTTCTGGAAAACCATCGCGATGTCGCGGTCCTTTGGAGGAACGTCGGTTACATCGCGGTCACCAATGAGGATGCGACCCTGGTTAACCTCTTCGAGGCCTGCGAGCATGCGCAGAGTGGTCGACTTACCGCAGCCCGATGGGCCAACGAGGACGAGGAATTCGCCGTCCTGAATGTCCAAGTCGATCTGGTCGACTGCTGGACGGTTTCCACCTGGGTACAGGCGGGTGGCTTTGTCAAATTTAACTGACGCCATTTTGCTTCTCCTTCACCGGCAGGTACGTGCCGGACGATCCGTTGTGATAGGTCGTTGAACTGGCCGTTCAACCTCACCATTATCGCATCGGCGCTCGCAGGCTTAGACTAGAAAACCGCATCCGTCACGCAATCGTGACTCGTTTAGCGCAAAGGAAGTTTCATGAACGAACGTCTAACCAGAAACGAGCAGCGCGAAGCGGCCCGCGCCAAGGCCAAGGCCATGCGTGAGCAGGCCAAGAAGGGCGAAAAGCGCAAGCGTTTGATCGTTCAGGCCAGCGTCGTAATCGGTTCGCTCGCCGTTGTAGGTATTGTTGCTGCGGCCATCATCAACGGCGCCAACACCGCCAGCGTGAGCGGTCTCACGCCGAAGAACTTCAGCTTCGATGACGGCATCAAACTCGGAGCCAACGCGGCCGCATACACCTCGGAATCAACGCCAACCGTCGCGCCGACCCCAGGTGCAAAAGCGCCAATCAACATCAAGGTTTACCTCGACTACCAATGCCCGGTTTGCAAAAACTTCGAAAGTGCCAACACCGATCAGATCAAGAGTTGGCTTGACTCGGGTTACGCAACCCTAGAGGTGCACCCGATTTCATTCCTCGACGGCCGCGGAAGCCCAAACTACTACTCAAGCCGTGCGGCTAATGCGGCAATCTGTGTCGCCGAAAACTCGCCGAACCAGTTCTTTGCATTCAACCGAGCTCTCTTCGAGAACCAGCCTCAAGAGGGCACTCCTGGCCCTGAGAACGATGAGCTCTTCAAGCGCGCGCAGTCGGTTGGAGTTTCAAAAGCCAGCAAGATCAAGGCTTGTATCGACGCAAAGTCTTATGGCGACTGGATCACCAAGACCACGACTGGAGTGCTGGACAGCAAGTACGTCGTTCCTGGCTCAAAGGTCCAAGTTAGCGGCACCCCGACCATCGTTGTGAACGGTCAGCAGTACCAGTTCAGCACCATGGATGAGTTGACCAACGCTGCTCGTTTTGCGCAGTTCGTCAAGAAGGCTGCCGGCAACTAGTAGCTCCAATGAAAAAGGGCCTCGGATTTCTCCAGGGCCCTTTTTTGCTTGAATCTCTCGGGTAATCTTGTCTCGAGCCTTTTGGCTCAATGTGCGCGGACTAGCTCCAAGCACAGGCTTCCTTGGCGCAATTGGTAGCGCACCGCACTTGTAATGCGGGGGTTGCGGGTTCGAGTCCCGCAGGGAGCTCAAGTAATTGCTAGGCGCCAAGTGCCTTCAGGGCATCAAAGACTAGGAAAGCCGGCCAAACGATGGCCTTGATTACGCCCAAGACTCCAGCCCAGAAATCATTCGCCTGCGAAACGAAATAAATAGCAGCTCCGAGGAATCCCAAGAAATAGAAGAAGCCACCGCCGGCTTTCACCTTGCGTTTGCCCCAATCATTGCCGAAGTTCTTGCCCCAATCCTTGCCGAAGTCTGAACCCAGGTTCTCTGCAAAATTCTTTTTCTCGTCTGACATTTACTTCTCCTCAAATTTGATGCTCACCGAGTTGATGCAGTAGCGATCGCCAGTTGGTGTCTGCGGCGCATCCTCGAAAACATGTCCGAGGTGGCTTCCGCAATTGGCGCAAAGAACCTCGACGCGCTTCATGCCGTGCGAGTTGTCCTCTTGCAAAACGACCGCGTGATCAGCCTGTGGCTCGTAGAAGCTCGGCCAACCGCATCCGGCATCGAACTTGGTTTGGCTCTTGAAGAGAAAAGCGCCGCAGCCGCGGCAGGAGTACGAACCCTCCGACCATTCCTGGTCATATTCACCTGTGCCGGCTCGCTCGGTGCCTTTTTCACGCAAGACGTAGTACTCAAAATCCGTCAGCTCGGCCCGCCATTGTTCATCGGATTTGTTGACTGGGTATTCCATGGGAATCTTCGCTTTCTCGAAACAGGCTCTAACGCTTGCCTAATATTAAGCACGGTCATTTCGACCAATCCTTTCAATAAGCAGGTTTGATGGCTGAGAAGTTCCCACAGGATGAGTTTGCGGCAGCGCCACCGGTCGGCGGTCGCCACCGTCGTCTTCGCACTGGGCGCCATCGTGCCGCTGAGTTTTTGAAACTCGCGGTGATCTCGGCGGCCCTGGCGACGGTTGCACTCATCGGGTTGAAGCTTGTTGATGGCGGCAACCTGTTCACCAGTGAACCAAACTCGCCGGCGACTATCGCCGTGCTTGATGGAAGCCAGAAGGACCTCAGCTCAGCGGTGGCAACGCGTCTGGTCGACGGTGGATTCGAGGTTGAAACCGCCGCGAAGCTGATCGATGAGACTAACCCAACAGCGGTTCAGCCGGTCACGCAGGTTTACGCCATGTCATCGGCATACCTGGATAAGGCCAAGGAGGTTGCCAAGTTTTTGGGAATCGCGGAGGCGACGGTCAACACCCATGCGACTGCTCCAATCACGGTTTTGGTTGGCGCCGATTACAAATAACCGGGGTTTTGCCGTTCACGGCAGCAAATAACTATCTGGTAACCCCCGAAATTACTTTCTGAAATCGCTTACACTTCAGCGCGTTACCCGCTAGCGTGGGCAATGGTCGTGCGGTATCTGGATTCATCTCTAAGCTTTAGCGACTCAGTCTCAATCGGGACTGCAACATCGCTACAAGGAGCAATTCATGGCACAAGGAACCGTAAAGTGGTTCAACTCTGAAAAGGGTTTCGGATTCATCACTCAGGATGGCGGAGCGGACGTATTCGTTCACTTCTCAGCAATCCAGACCGATGGCTACCGTGAGCTTAAGGAGGGCCAGCGTGTCGAGTTCGAAGTGAAGTCGGGCGACAAGGGTCCTCAGGCCGACAAGGTTACTGTTCTGTAATCTCAAGGTTTGAAAAGAAACGCCACTCGAAAGGGTGGCGTTTTTGCTTTGCCGGGGGAGCGCTCGCCTTGGGCGAACGAATTGGCAATCACCGAGGGAGAGTGCTAATTTTGTATTAGCACTCATGACTTTTGAGTGCTAACCACTTAATTCAGGAGACTGATTTCCAATGGCAAAAATCATTCACTTTGACGAGGAAGCTCGTCGCGGTCTAGAGCGCGGTCTGAACATCCTCGCTGACACCGTAAAGGTGACCCTTGGCCCACGTGGTCGCAACGTCGTGCTCGAGAAGAAGTGGGGCGCCCCTACCATCACCAACGATGGTGTTTCGATTGCAAAAGAAATCGAACTGGACGACCCATTCGAAAAAATCGGCGCTGAGCTAGTCAAGGAAGTTGCCAAGAAGACCGATGACGTCGCCGGTGACGGAACCACCACCGCAACCGTTTTGGCCCAGGCCCTTGTTGGCGTCGGCCTCCGCAACGTAGCCGCTGGCACCGACCCAATCAGCCTGAAGCGCGGCATCGACAAGGCAGTCACCGCTGTTATCGAAGAGCTGCACAACAACGCCAAGGCCGTCGAGACCAAGGAGCAGATTGCTTCGACCGCCTCGATCTCAGCTGGCGACAGCCAGATCGGTGAACTCATTGCTGAGGCGATCGACAAGGTCGGTCGCGAAGGTGTAGTCACCGTTGAAGAGTCGAACACCTTTGGCACCGAGCTTCAGCTCACCGAGGGTATGCGCTTCGACAAGGGTTACATCTCGCAGTACATGGTCACTGACCCAGAGCGCCAAGAGGCCGTTCTGGAGGACGCATACGTTCTCATCGTCAACTCGAAGATCTCGAACATCAAGGACCTGGTTCCTGCGCTCGAGAAGGTCATGCAGGCCAACAAGCCTCTGCTGATCATCGCTGAAGACATCGAGGGCGAGGCGCTTGCCACCCTCATCGTCAACAAGCTCAAGGGCATCTTCCGTTCGGTCGCAGTCAAGGCTCCTGGCTTTGGTGACCGCCGCAAGGCAATGCTTCAGGACATCGCTATCCTCACCGGTGGTCAGGTCATCGCTGAAGAGGTTGGTCTCAGCCTCGACAACGTGACTCTCGACCTGCTTGGCAAGGCTCGCAAGGTGGTAATCACCAAGGACGAGACCACCATCATCGAAGGTGCTGGCGAAGAATCAGCAATCGCCGGACGCGTCGAGCAGATTCGTCGCGAGATTGGCAACACCGACAGCGACTATGACCGCGAGAAGCTCCAGGAGCGTTTGGCCAAGCTTGCCGGTGGTGTTGCAGTGATCAAGGTCGGTGCTGCCACCGAGGTTGAGCTCAAGGAGCGCAAGCACCGCATCGAGGACGCCGTCCGCAACGCTAAGGCTGCTGTCGAGGAGGGCATCGTCGCCGGTGGTGGCGTTGCGCTGCTACAGGCCGGCAAGGCTGCATTTGACCGTCTAGCTCTTGAGGGCGAAGAGGCAATCGGTGCAAACATTGTCCGCGTTGCAATCTCGGCTCCATTGAAGCAGATCGCACTGAACGCCGGTCTAGAGCCAGGCGTTGTCGCAGAGAAGGTTGCCAACCTGCCATCGGGTCACGGTCTAAACGCCGCCACCGGTGAGTACGTCGACATGCTGGCCGCCGGCATCAACGACCCAGTGAAGGTGACCCGTTCGGCACTGCAGAACGCAGCGTCGATTGCAGGTCTGTTCCTGACCACCGAGGCTGTTGTCGCTGAGAAGCCAGAGCCTGCTGCAGCACCTGCTGCACCGGCTGGTGGCATGGACTTCTAAGTCTCAAAAGTGAAAGTGGTCGACCTCTTGGTCGGCCACTTTTGCTTTAACTTCCCGGACTGGCAACCATGCCTGCCCCACTGATAGTGCCCACTGCGTATGCCAACTGGTGATGCCTGGCGCTAACTAAACAGGCGCAGGTTTGCTGCCTCAATCTCGGAGTACTGCTGCGCGGCCAACGAAAGCGCTTGGCCTAATTCGTTCAGCTGAGAATCGACTGCGATAGCCGTCGTGCGCCAGCGATTGACCATGTCTTGAAAACCTGCAGAAGCCAAGCCCGTCCACGAATTCTGAAGGGTAAGTAGCTGAGAATGCAGTGCATCAACCTCGCTCTGCAATTTCGCGATAGTTGCCTGGATAGATACATTTGCCGAGCTAATCTGCTCGCTGTCGACCTGGAATTGTGCCATGGCTCAACTTTGCACCGACCGTCTCAGGCGTCCATGAGAATGCCGGAACCTGTCAGAAACTGCCTGAATTTAGGCTGGGATTGCGACCCGGAAGGTCGCGCCACCGCCGGGAGTTTCTAACGCAACAACCTTGCCTCGGTGTTGTTCCACGATGGTGCTCACAATAGAGAGCCCGAGACCCGAACCCCCGGTGTCCCTATTGCGTGAATTGTCGGCTCGATAGAACCGCTCGAAAACTTTTGCGCGCAACTGCTCGGGGATTCCTTCGCCGTGATCGCGTACTTCAAAAACGACCTCTGACTCGCGCTTGCCAAGTGCAATTTCAACGCTCTCGCCCTCAGGTGAGAATCGGCACGCATTTGCCAGCAGGTTGGTCAATACCTGTCGCAGCTGACCGGGGTCAAAGGTGGCAGTCAAAACCGCATCCTCTGCCAATGGATTGCCATCTAGGTCGACCAATTTGATTTCGCGATTACCGTCGGCGACAGAGGCATCTTTGGCGGCGACTCGAGCCAGGGAAACAAGATCGTGTTCACCCAGCGAAATTTTGGTGCCTTCATCGAGGCGCGCCAAAGCAAGCAATGACTCCACAAGACCGGTCATTCGAATGGCCTCTGCTTCGATGCGCTGCATCGCGTCAGCGACATCCTCATTCTTTTTTAGGACGCCCATGCGGTACAACTCGGCGTAACCCCGGACCGAGACCAGGGGAGTCCGCAACTCGTGGCTGGCATCGGCTATGAAACGGCGCATTTGCTCGAGCGTGCGATTGCGTGACTCCATGGCAGTCTCGATGCTGCCGAGCATGCTGTTGAGCGACCGGTTAAGTCGGGCAATTTCGGTATTGCCCTCGTGTTCAATCAGTCGGCTGCCGATGTCACCGCTGGATACCGATTCAGCGGTTCGTTCAACCTCGCGCAGGGGTCGTAGCGCCTGAGAAATTGTGACCCAGATGGCGATGCCGCTAATGGCTAGCAGCAGGATTCCGAACCCGCCCCCGATGCTCGCGTATTGGCTCAGCAACGCCGTGTTGCTGTTGGTTGGGAGTGCGATCACAACTGAGCCTGGCAAGTTTTTGAGCGGCACAGCCACCATGCGCCAGTCGGTCATCGTGTTTCGCGTCGAACTCGACTTAATCATCGCGTCGAACGGTTCACCCTCGGTAAGTAACACCTGTTGCAGGGTCAACTTGCTCAGGTTTGGAACAAGTCGGTCGCTATTTTGAGCCGAAGAAACCAGGCCGATCAGGAGCGTTCCGGTCGGGTCAAGGTACGCGATGTAGTAGTCGCTCGGGAGGCGCGGAAGATCCAACTGCCCGCTGGCGAGCCTAGCTTCGATCGTTGCCGGGTTTTCGTTGCTGAGTGTGGATGCGGTCGACGTGAGCATGGTGTCCACGTTCTGCTGCAGGTAGGTCCGTAGCAGCGTGATTGTGCCGAAGCTCGAAACAATCAGCAGCAGACCGATGACTGATACCGAGAGGGTGGTCAGTTTGGCGCGAAGCGAAACTCGTTCCCAGGCATAGGTGAGTTTTTGGGTCAGTTTCGCTGGCAAGGGGTTACTTCGTCTTTGCTGATTTGTACATGTAACCGACACCGCGCTTGGTGGTGATTACCGGTTCTGAGGTCAGCGGGTCGAGCTTCTTGCGCAGGTATGAAACATAGGACTCGACGATACCCATTTCACCGTTGAAGTCGTACTCCCAAACGTGGTCCAGAATCTGGGCTTTGGTCAGGACGCGGTTTGCGTTGGACATCAGGAATCGAAGCAGCTTGTATTCGGTAGGTGACAAATCAACCAGCTCGCCGTTGACGAATACTTCGTGGGCGTCCTGATTGATGCGAATTTCGCCCACTTCGAGGACGGATTCTTCGACCTCGGCCTGCTTGGTGCGGCGCAGGATTGCATTTATGCGAGCAACGACTTCGTCTAGGCTGAACGGTTTGGTCATGTAGTCATCGCCACCGACGGTGAGACCGGTTACTTTGTCCTCGGTTTCATCGCGAGCGGTCAGGAACAAGACCGGGGCGTCGATGCCCATCGAGCGAAGTTTCTTGGTGACGCTGAAGCCATTCATGTCGGGCAGCATCACGTCGAGCAGGATGATGTCGGGTGCGCCCTTCTCGGCTGCGAACACCGCGTCGGCGCCGTTGCCCACAGCGTGGACACTGAAACCGGCAAAGCGAAGGCTGGTTGAGAGCAGGTCTCGGATGTTTGGCTCGTCATCGACGATCAGAACTTTTACGGCTTCCATGTGCCTAAGTTTCATACCGTTTGCTGAAAGAAGTCTGAGAGTTTATTGCGTGTCAACTGCGAGAACGCCTGTGACTCGAACGAGCGCACTCACCACGCGTCGTTCGCGTTTTCTAAAGTTCGTGCGCGTCCAGAATTTCGTATGAGTAGCCCTGCTCGGCCAGGAAGCGTTGGCGGTTCTGGGCAAAATCCTGATCTACCGTGTCCCGGCTAATCAGAGTGTAAAAACTCGCACTTCGGCCATCGGCTTTGGGGCGAAGCAATCGACCCAGGCGCTGGGCTTCTTCCTGACGTGAGCCGTACGACCCAGAAATCTGAATTGCAACCGATGCCTCGGGCAGGTCAACTGAGAAATTTGCCACCTTGGAGACAACCAACGCGGTGATTTGCCCCTGGCGGAACTGCTCGAAAAGGCGCTCGCGTTCCTCAATCGGGGTTTCGCCCGTGATTTGGTCAATACCGAGCGCAGCAGAAATCGTGTGAATCTGATCCAGATACTGCCCGATGATCAGCGTTGGCTCACCCTTGTGCCGCTCGAGCAGCTTTTTGACTACGGCGATTTTCACCGGCGAAGTTGCCGCGATTCGATAGCGGTTATCCTGATCGGCAATGGCGTAATCGAGTCGCTCTTCCTCGGGCATGTCGATGCGAATCTCGAAACAGTTCGCGGGAGCGATGTAGCCCTGAGCTTCGATTTCTTTCCATGGCGCGTCGAAACGCTTGGGGCCAATGAGCGAGAAGACGTCGCCCTCTTTGCCATCCTCGCGAACCAGAGTCGCGGTCAGGCCCAGGCGTCGTCGAGCTTGAAGATCTGCGGTCATTTTGAAGATCGGTGCAGGCAAGAGGTGCACCTCGTCATAGACAATTAGGCCCCAGTCCTTGGCGTTCAAAAGTGCGAGATGCGCATACTCACTCTTTCGTTTGGTGGTGAGAATCTGGTAGGTCGCAATCGTGACCGGTTTGACCTCTTTGATCGAGCCCGAGTACTCGCCAATCTCATCCTCGGTCAGGGTGGTGCGACGAAGCAGCTCGGTCTTCCACTGACGCGCTGACACGGTGTTGGTGACCAAAATCAGAGTGTTCGTTTTAGCGGTGGCCATCGCCGCGGCACCGACGATGGTCTTGCCAGCGCCACAGGGCAAAACCACGACTCCCGAGCCGCCAGCCCAAAACTTTTCAACCGCCTTGGATTGATAATCGCGGATGTGCCATTCGCCCTTGTCAGCGGATGACTTGCTGAGGTCGATTGCGTGCGGAGTGCCCTCCGCGTAGCCCGCGAGGTCTTCGGCTGGCCAACCGAGCTTCAGTAGCTCTTGTTTGACCTGTCCACGAGCCCAGGGCTGCAGGCGAAAGGTCTCTTCACCGGTGCGTTCAACGAGCAACTCGGCAATCTTTTTATGCCGAGCGACCTCTGCGACTACGGCCTTATCAGTCGACCGCAGCTCTAGGTCGCCGTTGGCGTCGCGATCAATCACAAGGCGACCGTAGCGAGACATGGTTTCGGTGATGTCAGCGCGAACCGAACCTGGCACCGGAAACTTCGCGTATCGATCGAGGACATCCAAAACAAAATCGCTGTCGTGACCGGCCGCACGCGCATTCCAAAGGCCGAGGCGTGTAATTCGATAAGTGTGGATGTGCTCGGGAGCGCGTTCGAGTTCGGCAAAAATCGCAAGCTCGTGCCGGGCATCACTCGCCTGCGGATGATCGACTTCAAGCAGTGCGGTCTTGTCGCTCTGAACGATTAGTGGCCCCATGGTCATCCTTTAAGCCTAAGCGAGCGAGACCCGCGAGATGCTGGCCAGCGGCAAGGTGCGCTCGATGTCAGCCTTGCGATCTTTGGCGCGCAGGCGCCCATTTGCGATGCCGATCGGCTCGAGCAAAAACTCCTGCTCGGTTCCATTGGCCGTGGTCACGGTGATGCGCAATTTGGCCTTGTTTTTGATGGCCAGCTGAATTTGGCGAGACACATCATCCGAGTCGGGAGCCGTACCAACTCGTTCATCTTGCAATCGCATGCGCTGCAAATCGAGCAAAATTGCGGCTGACGCATCCAATTCGGCATCCACTAGCTCGGCGGTTTTCCGAGGAGCGTTTAGAGCTTGCTGCCCTCCGGAGTCGGCGAGTTGAGTACGGACTTTCGGGTCGAGAATCGCGCTGAAACCTGCCTCGCGAAGCCCGAAATAGAGGACCTCGGCGTCGAACTTGCAAGCAAGCTCACCAACCGAATTTTCGACCAGCCCGAACGGCTTCATTGATGGGTCGTTGAGTATCGATTTGAGCAAAATCGGGTCAGTCGAGGTTGCGACACTGTGGTCCTCAAGATTCGAACCGTGCACAACGAGCCGACCGAAGCGCTCTTCGCTTTCGCGCAGTAGGTAATCGACCGGCTGAGGCAGGTCCTTGCCCGAAAGTTCGCGCAGCAGGTCGCGAATTTCAACCGCGCTGAGACCGTGTTCCATGCCAAGCGTGATGCTTAGCGAACTCAATCGATATGTCGACGCAAAGCCAATGGTTTCACACTCGGCGAACTTGCGGATGCGCATTTCGGTCGCCGTCGTCAGCGGGCCGGGCGCCACCAAGGTGAGGTCAGCCTGCACAATCAAGCGGTCAATCAATGACGGAAGCCGGCCGGAAAGCTTGGCTACGGCTTGGTCATTTCGTTGACGAAGCACATCTTCGGCCCAACTTGAAAGCCAGCCAGAGTCAGTGATTCCAATCAAGTTGCCTCGATCCACCGTTCGCTTGATGTTCGATGCGGTGATGCCGTCGGCTAAGGGATACAACTCGGTTAGCAGCTCATCCAGCGAGGTTGAGGTGCGAGTTTCTAACTCGGCGAGCAGGTCGCGACTCGAGGCTTCGCCGACTGAGGCTTGCCAAATTTCGGCAAGGTGAGTCCAGCGTTGCACCGGTGTCGCGTGAATCCACATGGGGGCTGCCGAGCCGAGCTGCCATCGACCCTCGGCCAAATCGGCGACGTGTGCTAGTCGAGCTAGCTCGAAGATTTCACGAGCGTATTCGACGGTCTTGTTTAGTCTTCCTGAGAGCCGCTTCAAATCGGGCAAACCGGCATTGCCTCGCCCGACCTCGCGCACAAAATGTTGCTCCAAATAGAAAACCAGTTCGGTTAGGGCCTGCATGGTTTCGAAAATTGCGATGCCGCAATCCCGATCAATCTCTTCTTGCGTGAGGTTTGCGGCCCGTTCGGTTCCGGTCAGGCTAAAACCGCTGCGTGACTCTTCGGACAAAACCACCAGGGTTGGCCGCTGCCTGGGGCGGAGTTTCGAGTCGATGAGACCGTTCAAAACTTCAGAAACCGCGGTGTATGCCGTTGGCGTTGACGAGGAGTTTTCGCGCCAGATCAGTTGCAGGCGGTCGAGCTCGGCAATGTCTTCGGGGTCTGCCGAGTCAGAACCTTGCCCAGCGCGTAAGCCCTTGACTCCAGTGATGGCGCAGAGCGCATCCAGCTTGTTGATCGAGAGTGACGCGATGGCAGCTTGTAATTGTCGAGTTCCAAGCAGCTGTTCGCCGAGGTCAAAGAAATCGCGAAGGTTGCCGGTGCTCAGTTGTCGTTGACGAACCAGCTCGACCAGCTCGGAATCGCTCAGCTTGCGCAATCGCGCAGCCAACCGAAGCAAGTCGCTCATGGCCTCCCCAGACTCTCGCGTTTTCGACCGTTAGCGGTTCGAACGCGAACGGCGAATCAGGTTGCTAACCACGATTCCAATAATGCAAAGAGCACCGACACTGAGGCCGATCTGGATGTAAAAAGTCAGGAATGCCGAGAGTTCAATAGGCGCACTCTTGGGTGAGGTTGAGGTATGAATCAGTGCCAGAACCAGCATGACCAGCATCGATAGCACGGCCGTTGAAATGAGTCCGACAGCCATAAACGAAAGGATGCGCTCGAGGCGTGAAGATACGCCTACCTCTGTGTTGTTCTTCTGATTTGCCATCCTTCTAGGATACGTCTCGCGCAGAGCCTTCGGATTCGGTTGAGGGAGCGATTGTCGGGCGCTTCGGTTAGACTGAACGCTGCTGATTTTTGTGAAAGGGTCGTGCCATGCCAACCGGCAAAGTGAAGTTTTTTGATGAGGCCAAGGGCTTTGGATTCATCGCGTCTGATGAAGGCGACGAGGTTTTCTTGCACGCGAGTGCGCTCCCTGAGGGCACCAGCTCAATTCGTCCAGGTGCGCGCGTCGAGTTCAGCGTTTTCTCGGGCAAGCGCGGCGCCCAGGCGATGAGCCTGAGAGTCCTCGAAGCGCCAGTCAGCCTGGCTAAGGCTGGTCGCAAGCCGGCCGATGAGATGGCAGTTGTGGTCGAAGACCTAATTCGCTTGCTCGACAGCCTTACCAGTGCCAATCGTTTCAACTATCCAGAGGCGTCAAAGGGTCGCAAGATCGCTGCCCTTCTTCGCAAGGTAGCTGACGAGCTGGATGCCTAAGCCAGAACTTCAGGAATTCGCGCGCCAGGCTGCAAAGGCAGGTGCTCCGGCAAACACCGTCGGCCAGTTCGTTGAGCTAATCGATGAGGGTGACGAGGTTTACACATACCTTTTTGAAACCAAACAAAAGGGTTACGTTGGTTGGCGCTGGTCAGTGACCGTATTCGCCGGGCTCGAAGAACCGAGCATTTCAGAGGTTTTGCTAATGCCTGGCCCTGATTCCCTAGTTGCCCCGAATTGGGTTCCCTGGTCAGAGCGTTTGGCTGACTGGAAGGCCCTGCAAGCCGAGCTGGAGCGTCAAGCCGCAGAGGAGGCCGCTTTGGCTGCCGAAGAGGGTGAAGACGCTGAGGACCTGGACGAGGACCTCGATGATGAAGACTCAGACCTCGACGAAGAAGAGTCCGATGATGTCGAAAATGCTGATTCCGATCACGTCGACCACGAGGAAACGGGCCTAGTTGCGGAATCCGACGACGCTCCCGTCAATCAGGCTGGCGATGCTATCGAAGTCGAAGACTCAGCGATTGCCGATCTTGAACCAGGCGAAGATGCCGAGTCCGACACCGGCAAGACACGTAAACGCGTACCAAGATTTATCAGGCGACGCGGGCGCAAAAACAAGGATTCCAACTAGGGCAATCAGCCAAAGCCCAACGCCAACAGCTATCGCCAAACGAGCATTGACCTGAGCCGGGGCTGGGTCTGGCTTTCGTTCAGAGTCTTTGACGTAGAACCTCATGAGTCCAACTCTAGAGCTGGCCGACCACGTAATCGATAGCCTTGGTCAACTGCTCCACCTCAGCTAGGTCGGTAGCGGTGAACGTTGCAACGCGGAGCTGGTTTCGGCCGAGCTTTCGGTAAGGCTCGACGTCGACAATTCCGTTAGCTCGAAGCGCCTTGGCGACAGCCGCCGCATCCACCTGATCGTTGAAATCGATGGTGACGACAACCTGCGAGCGGTGCTCTGGGTTTTCAACGAACGGAGTGGCGAATTCGCTGGCGTCTGCCCAGTTGTATAGGTGAGCCGACGCCGCCTTGGTGCGGGAATCAGCCCAGGCAAGACCTCCGTTTGCGTTGATCCAGTCAACCTGCTCAGCGAGCAGGAACAGAGTGGCAATCGCCGGAGTGTTCAGGGTCTGGTTCAAACGCGAGTTATCAATCGCGGTCTTGACGCTCAAAAACTCTGGAATGTAGCGGTCGGTTGCCGCGATGCGCTCGGTGCGTTCAATCGCAGCCGGAGACATGAGCGCGAACCACAAACCGCCGTCCGAGGCAAAGTTTTTCTGCGGGGCGAAGTAGTAAACATCGGTTTCGAGCGGGTCAAAGTCGATTCCGCCAGCGGCCGAGGTTGCATCAGTGAAAAAGATGGCGCCTTCGTCGACGCCGCTGAGTCGCTTGACCGGAGTTACAACGCCGGTCGAGGTTTCGTTCTGCGCGTACGCGTAGCTGTCAACGCCTGCCTCGGCCTGCAATTCGAGGCGCGAACCAGGAGTGCCGTTGATTACGGTCGGCTTCTCAAGCCAAGGGTTGGTCAGCGAATTGGCGAATTTCGCACCGAATTCACCATGGACGAGGTTCTGCGCCTTGCGCTCAACCATTGAGAACGCGGCGGCATCCCAGAATGCCGTTGATCCACCGTTGCCCAGGACGATCTCGTAGCCTGCCGGGTTGTGGAACAGCTCAAGGAGCCCTTCCTGTACGCGCTTGACCAGGTTCTTGACCGGTGCTTGGCGGTGTGAGGTGCCCATCAACTTCGCGCCTTCGGCGGCAAAAGCTGCGATTTGCGCGGCGCGTACTCGTGAAGGACCACAACCAAAACGGCCGTCGACTGGCAAAAACTCAGCGGGGATGATGATTTCAGGCATAAATCCAAGTTTATTGGCGAGAATAGGAGCACGATGACCGCAGATCTGATCGACACCGTTGAGATGTACCTACGCACCATCCTCGAACTCGAAGAGGAGGGGCAGGTTCCGATGCGTGCGCGCATCGCCGAGCGGCTCGAGCAGTCTGGTCCAACCGTGTCGCAGACCTGCGCGCGTATGGAGCGACTCGGACTTTTGATCGTGACCGATGACCGTCATCTTGAGCTCACTCCGGCTGGTCGCCACGAAGCGGTTGCGGTCATGCGCAAGCACCGGCTAGCAGAGCGACTTCTGGCGGACGTCATCGGTTTGGATTGGGAGTTCATTCACGAGGAGGCCTGCCGCTGGGAGCACGTGATGAGCGACCGAGTCGAAAAGCGCATCCTCGAGCTGGTTTCGATTAAGGACACCTCACCCTATGGCAACCCGATTCCTGGCCTCGAGGAACTGGGCTTCACCCCAGCGCAACCGCAGGACGGAGTGGTCGCAATCGTCGATTTGCCAGAAGCGATTGTCAGCCAGGGAACCGTCACTCTTCGCCGCATCAGCGAGCAGTTGCAGCTTGACTCTGAACTGCTTGGGGAATTCAAATCCGCGGGAATTATGCCGGGCGCAGCTCTTTCGCTGCGGTTCATCGATGGACGCGTTCACATCTCGGTGGGTGGCGGCCCGACGCTTAACCTCTCGCGCGAGGCGGCCGCCCAGTTATTTGTTGAAGAGGCCTAAACGCCAGGTTTTCTGGCAATCTCCTGAGCCGGATGCCTCTCCATTCTCATTCAATTGACTGTTTGGTAAACTTTTAGGGTCGCGCTGGAGGACCTTAGGCCGCGCGATAGGACCAGTTCTTGGTTCTCAACCGGAGGTTTCAATTTGGCCAAAAAAGGCAACGGACGTCACCGCGCGCCCGTCGAACTCAATCTTCTAGAAGAGTTCGAACTGCGCAGTCGCCGCTCGGTTCGCGAGGCAGAGCGTGCCCGCCAATCGCGTGCGGCCCGTCGCCTTGCTCGAAAGCAGGCCAAAATTCAAAAGGCCGAAAGCATTCGGCTGGCCCACCTCCAAGCCAAAGAGGGAAAAACCTCGGGACGCTTCATCGTTCGTCAAAAAGTCGGCAAGTCTGCTGGACGAAACAAGATTCTCTCGGGCGCGGCTATGTTCATCTCAATCGGCGTCTTCGGTTCATTCGCTCTGCCGGCATACGCGTACAACCCTGAAATTGCCTCCCTGGTTGGCTTCACTACAACAAACCCGGAGTTGCTTGCCAAATCTGGTGTGTACCAGCAGCTTGTGGTTTCGGCAGTCAACACCGTCAAGTTCGCACGCGGCAGCTACTCGTCCACCGACGCGGCAGAGATTCAACGCCAAGAAATCCTGAATGGTGTTCGCACCTACAACGGTTTGACCGCAGAGGATTACCTTGCGAATCCGATCTATACGGACATCAACGCATCCAAGGTCTTGGAGGTCGCGTCGAAGTACGTGGGCACACCGTATGTATTCGGCGGCATCACTCCGGCTGGTTTTGACTGTTCGGGTTATGTCGCATACGTGTTCTCCCAGTTCGGTGTGGCCCTGCCGCACTCGGTTCACGCCCAGAACCGCCTTGGACAGTTGATCTCCGAAAAGAACGCTTTGCCGGGTGACCTAGTGGTCTTTGATGATCTCAGTCACGATGGAATTTACGCGGGCAACGGCAACTTCTACCACGCTCCGCGCCCGGGTGACACGGTCAAGTTGGCGCCAATCTTCACGCCAAATGTTCACTACGTCCGCATTTTCAAGCAGAAGTAATCCGTAACCTAATCTTCACCAACACGCCCGATTGCGTGTATTGCCTGAGCCATTCCGCGGTCGTAATCTGACAACAGGTATCAACCGAATCGCAACTGGAGGGTGCAATGAAACGCACAGACATGCCTGCCAAGCATGTATTTGCGCTGCAACATTGCCCCGCCTCGGCTGGCCAACAACCAGCCTGTTCAAACTGACGCGTCACCTGTCCGGTGGCGCGTTTTTTGATTTCCGGTTAGAAACGGCGATGCCTGCGAAATGCCCGAAAGCCGTTTGGGATTTTCGAAAGGAAGCGAATGCGAACACTGGTTTTGAACGCAGGGTACGAGCCACTAGCGGTGGTCTCATTCAAGCGAGCCCTCATGCTCGTCCTGAATAAAAAAGCAACCGTCCTAGCGGCGACGAACGATCAGCTGGTGCGGAGTGCCACCGATGAATTCGCCTTGCCCTCGGTCATCCTGCTGCAGCGCTATGTGCGAATCCCATCCAGTCGCATGATTCCTGTCACACGCAGGGGAGTGCTTCGTCGCGACGGTCACCGATGCGCCTATTGTGGCCGTTCAGCGAACACCATCGATCACGTGCAGCCACGTTCACGCGGCGGTCGTGACACCTGGGAGAACCTGGTTGCAGCTTGCCTGAAGTGCAACAACAAAAAGAGCGATAAAACTCTGGATGAGCTCGGGTGGCAGCTCAGCTTTGTGCCGCGCATGCCGCAAGGTGTGTCGTGGAGCGTTCGAGGTGCAGAACGTCTCGAACCGGAATGGGGCGAGTTTCTCGCGCTTGACCGAGCCGCTTGAGTCCGAAGTGGCCCCGATAGGAATCGAACCTACGACACAAGGTTTAGGAAACCTCTGCTCTATCCACTGAGCTACGGAGCCGAATTTGAGGCTTTTCGCAGAAGGCGAAAACCAACATAGGCAAGTCTAAACGCCTGCCAGCAAAGCCAAAGTTAGTCTTGACACATGGTTGAGCAGCAAGAAGGCGTGAACGGGATTTCACCCGCCCAATGGCAGGATTGGCTCAACCAGATCAAGGCAATTGGCGGAGTAAATCCGCTCCTGAATTTTGAGTTCAGCGAGCTTGCCCACATCGATCTCGATCGAGCGCACCCTGGCGGTCAGGCACAGTTTGTAATGAGCCGCCCAACCCTACTTTCGAACCTGTTTCGCGATCAGCTAGGACTGCAATCGAGCTTGGCCGCAGCCAAAAACATCAAGGCCAAAGCTGAACGGTTGAGCGAGCACTTCGGCCTCGACACATTACATGTGGCCGGCGGTCTCGTCGATCTATCTGCCGATGGCTTTGACCTTCAGTTGCCCATCATGCTCTGGCCGGTCATGATGATTGCTCGAGGCGCGGACGAATTTGAACTAACCCTGCAGAACCAGCCATCGGTCAATCCAGCTCTGGTTGACTCATTGCGCGCCAATTACGGCATAGAGCTCGACCCCAGCGAATTGCTGCACCGCCAAAGCCTCGCCACTGACCTGTTACCTCAGGACCTACTGAGTTATCTCGGCACGCTGCTAGCGAATCGGACCGCAGCGAAGGTTTCGCGTCGGCTCATCCTCGGCAATTATTCATCTCTTCCGACCGAGCTAGTTCGCGACTTTCAAGAGAAAGAAACCGCGGTTTTGCGGGTTCTAGCCGGGGTCGATGCGGCTCGAAAAGACTCTCTGCCGCTGCCGGATCCAGTTTTGGTAGTCGATGCCGATGCAACTCAAAAACGCATCATTGCGCGAGCTTTGGCTGGTGAAACCTTCGCGGTCGAGACTCTCCCAGGCACCGGATACACCCAAACGGTTCTTAACGCCTTGGCCTCGTTGGCGAACGCCGGAAAACGCGTCCTATTGGTCGCGCCTCGTCGACAGACTTTGCACGAGCTGGCCGATCGTTTAGCGAGCGTAGGGTTGAACGGTTTGGCCATTCGGTCAACGGATGCCTGGGTGGATGCGATTGCCGCGATTTCGAGAAACGAAAAGGCTGCCGGTTTGGATGGCGAGGCAGGTCTAAAGCGCGGCTCAACGATTGAAGAGCTAGCTCAAGCCGAAACTGCTATCGACACCTATTTCGAGACTTTGAATGCGAAAAACGAAAAACTCGAGGTATCGGTTGCCGAGGCACTCAGCAAGCTGAGTGAGCTCAGCGGGCTTCCGAATGCTCCGGTGACCAGCGCGCGGTTGGATCGAGATCAGCTTGTCGCCCTTCGCGATCGAACCGAGGCACTGGCTCTTTTGCAACAGGCCCACGATCTTGGCGAGTTCAAATTTGGTCCAAACGATACGGCTTGGTTCCAGGCTGAGTTTGAGAATGCCGAACAGGTCCAGCAATCAATTGCCCTAGCCAAGCGATTGCACGAAGAAGCATTCCCAAGGCTCAGCCAGCAGCTTGCCGAATTCACCAAAGGGGTGAACTTCAAGCCGGCAGCAACGGTTGAGGAGTGGGGTCGCTACCTGCGACTTTTCGTCGGGATTCGCGAAACCCTAGACCGCTTCCAAAATGTCGTCTTTGACCGTCCGCTAACCGAGTTGATTGTCGCTACCGGACCGAGAAAGCCGGAAGCAAGTGCCTTTGGTGACGCCGAGGCACCCGCCAAGATGTCTGGAATCAATCGGCGTCGCCTGAAAAAACTGGCCAAGGAATATCTGCGTCCCGGCATGACGGTCACCGACATGAATGCCTCCCTGCGAGCAATCGCTCAGCAGCGGGATGAGTGGCAGAAGTTCTGCACGATTCCAACCCCACCGCAGGTGCCCCTTGGAATCGCGGATGCGCAAATCGCTTACCAGTCGTTCGTGAGTGATCTCGATCGCCTGCAGTCGCACCTTGATTCGCAATCCACTGACCAAACACTGGCCAAACTTCCCTTGGAAGACTTAGCCAGAAAGCTCGAATCATTAGCTAATGATTTTGAAAACTTGAATAATCTGGGCGACCGATTGCTAGTCACCAACCGCTTGCGTGAACTGGGCCTAGGTCAGCTGGTTCGTGATTTGGCTCGCATCAAGGTCTCACGAGAGCACCTTGCTCAAGAACTCGAGCAGGCCTGGTGGCAAAGCGCTCTCGAGTACTTGGTGAGCAAGACACCGCAGTTGTTGAGCTACAGCTCGGCTGAGATAGCAAGACTCGAGGATGAGTTCCGGGCTAAGGATGCCGCTTTGGTCGCCGCGGGTTCACCACTGATTGCTGCAGAACTCTCCAAGCGCTGGGTGGCCGCACTGGCGAGGTTCCCGGAACAGGCGGCTCAACTAAAGTCGCTGCTGCGCACCGGGCAGGCGACCCTTTCGGAACTTGCCCGTGTCGCGCCTGGCATTTGGGCTGCACTGGCTCCAGCCGTTCTGGTTTCGCCGTTTGAGCTACCCGCACATATCTCTAGGGATGAGTCATTCGACACCCTGTTCGTGCTGGATGCGGCTGGCACCACAGTCGCTGAAAACATTTCGGCGCTGCAGAGAGTCAAGCAGGTTGTGGCCTGGGGAGATGACGCAATCGCCGGACCAGATGGTTTTGAAATCATCGCTCAGCCGAACCCGAGCGGCGTTCCCGCCGAGCGCGAATTGGGCTCGGCCTCAATCTTCCAAGCAATTCGAAACGCCTACGGCATCGAGTCGATGCGCCACTCCTGGAGAACCACGGGGCAATCGCTGGGTGCTTTGGTGAATCGCGAGTTTTACCAGAATCGAATTGTTTTTGAACCAACCGCAGCAGAGTTTATGAATGAACGCCCGATTCAGCTAGAACTCGTCCGCGAAGGAAACCGCGCCGCGGACAACAGCGATGGAGCAACTGAGAGCCTCGATGCAGAGGTTAGTCGCGTTGTCGAAATGGTGATCCATCACGCCAAGTGGCACCCGCAAGACTCGCTACTGGTTGCTTCTGCAAGCGACAAGCACGCGCAGCGCATCCGAGCCGCAGTTCAGGCAGCGATTTCACGCACCGCCGAGTTGGCAACCTTCTTTGAAGGGCACGGGCGTGAGCGATTTGAGGTTAGTTCGATCGCTGATTTGACTCACCGAATCGCCGATCGAGTCGTCTTTTCCGTCGGTTTCGGACTCACCCAACACGGAGCGTTGCTATCGAATTTTGGTCAGCTGCAGGCCCCCGAAAGCCGTCGCTACCTAGCGAATCTCCTGGTTAGCTCGCGAAAAGAAATCACCGTCGTATCCTGTTTTGACTCGAGCGCGATGCAGTCTGAGAACTTGAAGAATGGAGCACTTCTTCTGCGCGATCTGCTGCTTGCGGCCGAACACCTTTCGGTCGAATCCGTTGAGTTTGACCGGGATCCGATGCTGGCCGATCTAGCGCTGCGACTGCAAAAACTGGGTGTCAGGGTGAACGCCGGTTTTGCTGAGCGCCTACCACTGGTATGCGGCTACGCGAAGAACGCCGTTGTGATCGAACCGGATTGGGCTCTGCGCGGAGATTCTTATTCGGAGAAATTGAGACTCCGACCTGCTCTTTTGTCCGCACTCGGATGGCGCTATGTGCGCGTACACAGTTTTGAACTCTTTGCCGATCCGCAAGCGGTCGCCAACCGAATCGCCGAGTCCATGGGTATTCAAACCCGAAGGCCCGCAGGTGCCAGCTTGCGAGATGAAACGGCCTTCGAGGACACCGACCTTGCCTGGGGAGACGTGCGGCAGCATTCGGGCAGCGGAAATGAGCAAAGACTAATTAACGACAAACCGCCACACTGGGGATAACCCTCGATCGTTTTTCACGACAGCCAGGCCGAGCCAGGTGAACTGCAGGCAGGCCAGCGCGAGCCGAGCGAAAACTGAGAGCTAATCGATTTTCTTGCTTGAAGCGCCCGGGCCAGCCGAGTCGGTCCGGTAAAAACCGCTTCCCTTGAAGGTGACTCCGACTTGGCCGAAGACTTTGCGCAGTTCGCCACCGCATTCAGGGCAGGTTTTCAGTGCCTCATCGGTGAACGACTGCTGAATGTCGAAAGTGTGCGAGCACTTCTTGCAGGCGTATGAGTAAGTAGGCATAGCTTTATTTTAAGCCAGCGAAGACAACCAATTGCTCGGGCGTAACCACAGCCTGAACGGGGCAATCATGGTCTTCGACCGGGACTGATTCCAGCAGTTCATCCTCGAAGACAACCGCAACAACGGGAATGTTGACTCCGCCAATCGCACGGTCGTAGTAGCCCTTGCCTTTGCCGAGCCGATTACC
>JAGWTM010000070.1 GCA_028868975.1 Actinomycetales bacterium | reverse complement strand
AAGGCCAACGCCGCAGTCGCGGAAGCTCGACTCGGGTTCGGCGGACCGAAGCTGATTCTTGCGAAACCCGGTTCATACATGAACACATCCGGCGGGCCGGTTTCAGGGTTGGCCAAATTCTTTGATGTGGATGCGTCACGCGTGATCGTCATTCACGATGAACTCGACATTCCCGCCGATGACGTCCGCATCAAGGTCGGTGGCGGCCACGCGGGCCACAACGGATTGCGTGACATTATTTCGGCTCTCGGCACTCAAGAATTTGTGCGGGTGAGAGTCGGCATCGGCCGTCCACCGGGCCGGATGGAAGTCGCCGACTTTGTTCTGAAGGACTTTTCATCGGTCGAGAGAAAATCACTGCCCGTCACACTTGAAATTGCCGCGGATGCGGTTGAGGCCATCATCGCTTCGGGCGTATTAGCTGCTCAGCAGAAGTTCAACGCGCCTGCCTAGTCCTTCGCTGCGCCTGCCTAGAGCCTCAACGCCGGCCTAACACTCCAACGCCGGCCTAACACTCCAATCGGTAACATCTGGCTGGTACATTTCGGCTGGTTACTGACACACCAGAACCAAACCTCGAATTGGCCACCCCTTTTACTTCCTAGCCCCCGTGTTTATTTGAGCCCATTATTCGGCTCAAATTCGGCGAATCGCCTCAATTCACGAAATAAGCACATATTTGAGGGGGATTACATTCACTCACCGAAAATGAGGCGAAATATCGGCTTATTTGCACTAGGGGGCTAACAACCAGAGTGATGTCCAATTGGGGGGCAGCCCACCCAAGCCACAATTCATTCAGGCCGAAGCGTCACCCTAAAGCGCACCAACAATCCGGCTTTACACTTAACCCATGAGCGCGAAAAACTCTGAGGGTCAGTCACGCTCGTTCGCGCATCCAAATCCGCTCCACGGACTCGTAGACCTCACTCTCGAGGGTTACAAATTCGCGAAATTACAGGCACAAATCACCAAGCCGCGACTTGACCTAATCGCCCCACAGGGCGCTCATTCAACCGTCACCAGTGCCATTAGCGACCTCAGATTCGGCCACGGTTTGACACCGGTCAACCTAGTCATCACGGCTACCGGACGCGAGGCAGAAGATCTTGCCTCATCCCTTCGTGCGCTCGAACCAACCGCCGAGGTCATCGAGTTTCCGAGCTGGGAGACCCTTCCGCATGAACGCCTCAGCCCAAGCGCCGAGACAGTCGGCAAGCGCATCCGTGCCCTGCATCGTCTGCACCAGCTGAGCATTGGCGAGTCCACCCTCGATCATCCAGTTTTCGTGCTCGCATCCATCAGAGCTGCCCTTCAACCGATTGCCGCGGGCCTAGGCGAACGCCAGCCCGTCAAGCTAGAGCAGTCCAAGGAATACAGCCTGTTTGAATTGCCGCTAAAACTCATTGACTACGCCTACGAGCGCGTAGACATGGTCACGCGACGCGGCGAATTTGCAGTGCGCGGAGGCATCCTCGATGTTTTTCCAACGACTGCTGAGCACGCCTATCGACTCGAGTTTTTCGGCGATGAACTCGAAGAGATACGCCTCTTCAGCGTCGCCGACCAGCGCACTCTAACCGGCGATGTGGCTCTCGCCGCCGATGCCGACGAGCATGGACGCGTTCGAGCCATCGAGATCTACCCTGCTCGCGAACTGCTCATCACCCCGAGTGTTGCGAACAAGGCGCGTCAAATGCAGCACGAGTTCCCAAACATCAGCACCATGCTCGCCAAGCTGGCTGAAGGTATGCCAGTCGAGGGCATGGAGTCACTCGCACCGGTGTTAGTCGACAAACTCGTGCCGCTGACCTCATACCTGCCCAAGGACGCCACGGCAGTCCTCATCGCACCCGAAAAAGCAGCAGCCCGCGCCGCAAGCCTGGTTGAAACCAACGAGGAATTCCTGCACGCAGCCTGGGATGCCGCGACCGAGGGGGCGCAGGCTCCCATCGACCTCAGCGCTGGTGGCTTCATCGATATGGGCCAGTTCAAAGAAACGCTCGAGGGCCGTCAGCTTGTCACAATCAGCCAATTCGGCGCCGATGACGAAGCTTTGATTGATCTTGGCCTACTCGAGATTCCTACCTTTGTTGGGGCCGATGGTCAGCGCGAAACCAGCATCATCGATTGGTTGCGTGATCAGCTAGAGCACGGGCAGCGCATCCTGATCAGCGCTGAAGGGCACGGTACGGTCGAGCGCATAACCGAAATGCTCAAAGCCCAGAGCGTTAAGGCCGAACTGCTCGAGGCGATTCCGGGCGATCACAACAAACGCAAGTGGCCGGCCAACACGGTGGTCACCATTCAGGCAACCCTTCGACGCGGATTCGCCGCGCCTGAAGCCAACCTGATTGTCTTGACCGACAGCGAATTCTTCGGCCGCAACCAGGCCTACGTGAATCCTGAGCGTCGCAAACTAGCAGCTAAGCGTGGTCAAGCCGTTGACCCGCTCAACCTGAAGTCCGGCGACTATGTGGTGCATGAGATCCACGGCATCGGACGTTTCAAAGAACTGGTGACTCGGCAAACCGGTGTTGGCAATCAAAAGCACGAGCGCGAATACCTTCTCATCGAGTACGCCCCAAGCAAGCGCGGTTACCCGGGTGACACGCTGTATGTGCCGACCGATCAACTCGACATGCTCACCCGTTATGTCGGTGGCGAAGCACCGGTGCTCAACAAGATGGGTGGTGCCGAATGGGCCAAAATCAAGGGCAACGCTCGCAAGGCAATCCGCAAGATTGCCATCGACCTGGTCAAGCTTTACAGCGCCCGCGTGAAATCCAAGGGTCACGCCTTCGGACCTGACACAGCCTGGCAACGTGAGCTAGAAGAGGCATTCGCCTATGTCGAGACTCCCGATCAGTTGACCACCATCGAGGAGGTCAAACGTGACATGGAGCGTGAGGCTCCGATGGATCGCCTCCTGGCCGGTGACGTCGGCTACGGCAAGACCGAGGTGGCCGTTCGTGCCGCGTTCAAGGCAATTCAAGATGGCAAGCAAGTGGCGATGCTGGTGCCAACCACCTTGCTGGCGCGTCAACACTTCGACACCTTCACCTCGCGATACGCGGGCTTCCCGGTGAACATTCGGCAGCTCAGCCGCTTCCAGACTGAGAAGGAGGCGCGCGAGGTGGTCGCCGGGTTGGCTGACGGCAGCGTCGACATGGTGATCGGAACCCACCGCATTCTTAGCAGCAGCCTAAAGTTCCGCAACCTAGGCCTCATCATCATCGATGAGGAACAGCGATTCGGCGTCGAGCACAAAGAAAAGCTCAAAGACCTCAAACACAATGTGGATGTGCTCGCGATGTCGGCAACGCCAATCCCGCGCACGCTCGAGATGGCGATCACAGGCATTCGCGAGATGTCAACGCTTGCGACTCCGCCGGAGGAGCGCCACCCAATCCTGACCTACATCGGTGCTTACAGCGAGAAGCAGGTCGCTGCCGCGATTCGACGCGAGCTCATCCGCGAAGGTCAGGTCTTTTTCGTGCACAACCGCGTCCAAAGCATTGAAAAAGTGGCAAAGGAACTTGCCGAACTCGTGCCCGAGGCCCGCATCGCGGTCGCTCACGGGCAGATGGGCGAGCACCAACTTGAGCAGGTAGTGGTCGATTTCTGGCAGAAAAAGTTTGACGTTCTGGTGAGCACCACAATCATCGAAACTGGCATCGACATTCCAAATGCCAACACCCTGATTGTTGACCGCGCAGAGAATTTCGGGCTCAGTCAGCTGCATCAAATTCGCGGACGCGTCGGGCGCAGCCGCGAGCGTGCCTACGCCTATTTCTTCTATGCGCCAGACAAACCTTTGAGCGAGACCGCTCACGACCGCCTCGCGACCATTGCACAGAACAACGATCTGGGATCCGGCATGCAGGTTGCCATGAAGGACCTCGAAATTCGCGGCGCCGGAAACCTCCTCGGCGGCGAACAGTCGGGCCACATCGCGGGCGTTGGCTTCGATCTCTACCTACGGATGATCGGTGAGGCGGTTGCCGATTTCAAGGGCGAGAAAGTCGACAGCCCTGCCGAACTCAAACTCGAACTGCCGGTTGATGCGCACATCCCGTCCACCTACGTTGACAGCGAGCGACTTCGCCTTGAGGCCTATCACAAGCTCAGTGCCGCTTCTGGTGAACTAGGCACCAAAGCCCAACTGGATGCGATTCTCGCCGAACTCACCGACCGCTACGGCGAGCCTCCGCAGTCGGTTCGCAACCTCATCGCGGTGACCGAGTTGCGCCAGCAGGCTAACCGGCTTGGGTTGAAAGACGTGAATATTCTCGGTCTGCAGGCCAAATTCCAGCCGGTCGAGCTCAGCGAAGCCGAGCAGGTTCGCATCTCGCACCTGTTCCCGGGCACCCGCTATCTCGCTAGCGCATCCACTCTGATGTTGCCGGCCCCGAGGGATGCCGCTGGTGAACCATTGCGCGATCAAGCGGTAATCGATTGGACCTGGGCGGTGTTGGCCAGAGTTTTCGCTCCAGCGTCCTAAGAAAAACGGCGGCCTAAGAAAAACAGCGGCCTAAAAACTGTTTACAAATAGTTGTGAATCTTCATGCTTTTCACAGGCTTTTTCCAGCCAGGCGTTGCACTATTTGAGAGAAACCTCCGTTCTAACCGAGAGTAGAAATGGCCGACGAGCAGCAAAACCAACCAGCGGGCGACACCCCGTACGTTGAGGAGCGCCCGGCCGCTTGGAACCGAATTTCGAAAACTCGCCGCATCGCACTCGGAGCGGCGACGGCAGTTGTCGCTATCGCATCCGTGTTTGCTGTGAACGCCGCTATTGCCTCAAATGGACTTCACCCGCGCCCATTGTTTGACAAGGGTGGCCGACACGATTTTGGTGGAATTGCGCCGGCGGCTCCGGGCAGCCCAGGCACGCTCGATGGTGGTTTGCCAGTACAGCCGAAAATTCATCAAATGCCGCCAACCGCGGTTCACCCTGATGAAGAAACCGAGCCGCAGGGTTTTGAGGCAAATGATGACAATCGACCCGCGGTTGATTCGGGCATCAAAGTTCACGGCGGCGATGGAAAGCCGGTTCCCAAGCCAGAGGACCACAAGGGCGATCACAAAAACGGCGAGGACACCAAGTCTGGCGAAACTAAGTCTGGCG
>JAGWTM010000069.1 GCA_028868975.1 Actinomycetales bacterium | reverse complement strand
CCGCACCAGGGTAATAACCCGCGTGGCTTCCGGGGTGAATGTGAATCGAGGTTGCCGGTATGCCGGCACGTTTGGCAGCGGTTTCGGTCAGGCCAGTGACGGCCGCCGTGAACCCAAAGGCTCCGATAATCGCTGTGCCCAGAGCGGCGTGCGCCTTCGTTTCGAGCCCGGCAATAACGTCGGCAATCAAACGACCGTGTCGGTTAGCCAGGTTCGCGAGTGGCACCAGAGTTTGTTCGCCGGTTAGCTCGCCGAGTTTTTCGACGGCATCGCCCGCAGCCAGAATTCTCGGATCGCTGGTTCGCTGTTGATCGTCGACCCAGAGTCCACCCGTGGTTCCAATCTTGAGTCCGGCTGCAACTGCAAGCGAATTGTCGGGCACCACGCCAGCTGCGGCAATCACGATATCTGCTGGCAGGACGCGTCCATCGGCCAAGGTGACGTCATTGCTTCCGATAGCAGCCACCTGGTTTTCAAGGACGAGTTCGACGCCATTTTTCTCGAGATGAGACTGCATCGGTTCAATCATTTCGGCGTCAAAGTTGCCCAATATTTGCCCCGAACGCTGGACGATTGCAACGTTGATTCCAAGGTGTCGAAGGTTCTCGGCTACCTCAACGCCCACAAAACCGGCGCCCACAACCACGGCGGATTTTGCGCCGTTGGCGGCTGACTTTAGCCGATCGGCATCAGCGACATCGCGCAGTGGCAAAGCGCGGGCTCCACCAGGCACATCCAATTGCCGTGGTCGGGCTCCCGTTGCCAGCACCAGGTAGTCGTAGCGGTCTGTCGACTCGGCCCCGGTCAGCGTGTTCGCAACCGCGACGGTTTGCGAATCGCGATCAATCGAGACGACTCTTGAATTGACTCGAACATCGAGTCGAAAGCGACGCCAAAGCGACTCAGGCGTTTGTAGCAGAAGAGCATCACGATTGCTGATCACGTCGCTCACGAAATAGGGCAAACCGCAGTTTGCATAGCTGACATTTTCGCCTGCCTCATAGACCACAATCTCGGCATCTTCGCGAAGGCGGCGCAGGCGTGTGGCGGCCGACATTCCAGCGGCAACGCCACCGACGATTAGTACGCGCATTTCGTGTCTCGCCTAACTGATTGGCAGGCCGGCGCGGCGCCAGGCGGCAGTGCCACCCGAAACGTTGGTGACCTTGTAACCCTGTGAAGCCAGGAAGTTGCAAGCCTGCGCCGAGCGCGCGCCAGACTGGCAAATGATCAGAAGGTCGCGCTCCTTTGGCAATTCGCGTTCAAAACGGGTGCGGAGCGAGCTCAGTGGCAGGCTCCGGGCGCCGGCAGCGTGTCCCGATTTGAATTCTCCGGTTTCACGCACGTCGAACAAGAGCGTGCCCTGCTGCTGGAGTTCGCGGGCGGCTTCGACGGTGATGGTTTCGAACTTCTTTTTGAATAGGTTGCTAAAGATTCCCATTTAGGTGTTCCTTTGTTTGAGGGTTGCAGCACGAGCGGCAACTCGCACCACTGTTTGGTTGGCTTAGGCCAGCGACATGAACGCTTTTTCGAGTGCCTTCTGCTGCTCTTCGCTGTTCGGGGTTTGGGCGCACTTGGCCATTCCCGTGGCTACCACCATGAAGCCCGCTCGCGAAAGAGCGGTTGAAGCCGCCGAGAGTTGGGTCAGGAGGTCGGTGCAGTCGCGGCCTTCGTCGAGCATTTTGATGATGCCGCCGATTTGCCCCTGGACACGCACCAAACGGTCGCGTGCGGCCTTGAGTTCTGAAGGGTCGATTTGCATTTTGGTCCTTTGTCTCGAGTTATTGCTAGACTCGCTCTTTATCAAGTGTATACCCTAGGGGGTATCCGAAAGGAAATCGTGCGAACCAAATTCAATTCCGCATTCAAGGCCGTTGCCGCTATCTTTGTGCTTGTATTCGCCTTAAACACGCTCACCGCGTGTTCGGCCCCACAAATAGAGATGAGCAAAGTGACCGCTGTAATCGACCTACGAACCCCTGGCGAAGTCGCCGAGACCGGAACCCTCGAAGGTGCGATCGTTATCGACTGGAACGCCGGCGAATTTGAGTCGGCATCGGCCAACCTCGACAAAGCTGGCAATTACGTTTTGTTCTGCCGTTCGGGCAATCGTGCGGGTCAGGCCATCGCCTGGATGCAAGAAAACGGCTTCACTGGTGAGCTAACCAACGCGGGCGGTTTTGCCGATGCACAGGCCGCGACCGGCCTGGCCGTTGTCGCTGGCTAATCGCCAAAATGGCAAAATCGCTCAAGCAGCTGATCGCAAAGCTGATTCCAGCCGAGTATTGGAATCAGAAGTATCGAATTGACGAGTGGCTTTACACCAAGGTCGAAAACCGTTTCGTCAAAGAACTCTGCGCTGAACTGACACCTGGCACCGCCATCGATCTGGCCGGTGGTGAGGGTCGCAACTCAATGTGGCTCGCAAAACGTGGCTGGACTGTTGAAAACGTTGATTTCTCAGCTGTCGCTCTCAAGAAGTTTCGCCGTTGGGTGCGTGAGGAATCGGTGCACGAGCCGGCTCTGGCGGGCCGATGCCTCACCACTAAGGCCGATGCGCGAGGCTTCAAGAGCAAATTGGCGCCAGCCGATTTGGGCGTCATCGCATACCTTCAAATTGACCAGTATGAGTTAGCCGCAGCCATCGGTGGACTCGTCGGAAAGCTCAAGCCTGGCGCAACACTGGTTGGTGTTTGGCACTCGCTCGACAATCTGGCCGGAGGCTTCGGCGGGCCAAGAGATCCGAATGTGCTGCCGAGCGTGGATCGCATCCGTGCAATTTTGTCTGGCCTCAACGTGGACATCGAGCTGCTTGAAAATCGCGAAGGCCAAATTCAAACCAAAGAGGGTTTGAAGCCAAGCATCACGCTGGTGCTGCAGGCTCGCGTTCGCGACTAAACCGCGGTTCTGACGAGTAAACTCTGAGAAAGATTCACTTTCTCGGGAGCCCTCTTGACTCGCATTTATGACCTAGCAGTAATTCCTGGTGACGGTATCGGTTCTGAAGTGACCGCCGTTGCGCTCGAGGCAATCAGGCGCGTCACATCTGGTTCGGGCGTTGAATTCAAGACCACCGAGTATGACCTCGGTGCCCGCCGCTTCCTGGCAACTGGCGAGACCCTGACTGATGCCGATCTTGAGGCTCTGAAGCAGCACGATGCGATTTTGCTCGGCGCTATCGGCGACCCTCGCGTGCCGAGCGGAGTGCTCGAGCGTGGTCTTCTGCTGAAGCTTCGTTTCTCGTTCGCTCACTATGTAAACCTGCGCCCAACCAAGTTGTATCCCGGAGTCGTCAGCCCACTTGCCGACCCCGGCAAGGTCGATTTCGTGGTGGTTCGCGAGGGCACCGAAGGACCTTACGTTGGCAATGGCGGTGCCATTCGAGTTGGGACCCCAAACGAGGTCGCAAATGAGGTTTCGGTCAACACTCGTTTCGGGGTTGAGCGCCTAGTTCGCTATGCCTTCGAACTGGCCAGCCAGCGCGATCGCAAGAAGGTCACTCTCGTTCACAAGCACAACGTTTTGGTTCACGCAGGTTGGCTGTGGCAGCGAACCGTGGATGAGGTTGCCAAGGAATTTCCTGCCATCAAGACTGAGTACCTGCACGTCGACGCCGCCACCATCTTCATGGTCACCAACCCAGAACGTTTCGACGTCATTGTCACCGACAACCTGTTTGGCGACATCCTCACAGACCTTGCCGCAGCCATCGGAGGCGGCATCGGCTTGGGTGCCTCGGGCAACATCAACCCCGAAGGCGACTTCCCGAGCATGTTCGAACCGGTTCACGGTTCGGCACCCGACATCGCAGGCAAGAACCTTGCCGACCCAACCGCGGCCATCCTGTCGGCCGCACTGTTGCTTGAGCACCTGAAGAACCCGGTTGCCGCGGCACGAATCGAGAACGCCGTGGCGGCCGACCTAGCCACCCGCGGCGAGCAGAAGCGCTCGACCACCGAGATTGCCGAAAGCATTCTTTCTCGCCTCTAACCGCGAATATGCCGAGTAAGGCATACGACTAAAGGACTCTAAAAATGACTCAGTGGACAATCAAGCGAAACCCAAACCCAACTCCTGACGCCGAGCGTGAAGCCATCATCGAGGCTCCAACGTTTGGAACCCACTTCACCGATCACATGGTGACGGTCGTTTGGGAGAAAGACAAGGGGTGGCATTCGGCCACCGTCGAACCTTACGGCCCAATCATGATGGACCCATCCGCGGCGGTTCTCCACTACGGCCAAGAGATTTTCGAGGGCATCAAGGCATACCGTCACCAGGATGGCTCAATCTGGACCTTCCGTCCAGAGGCGAACGCGAAGCGCCTGCAGAAGTCCGCTCACCGCATGGCTCTGCCCGAGTTGCCGGTTGAGATTTTTGTTGAATCTCTTCACAAGCTGCTCGAGGTCGATGGCGCTTGGGTGCCCCAGCCCGTGAACGAAAAGACCCTCTACATTCGCCCGTTCGAGATCGCTGCCGAGAACTTCCTCGGGGTGCGCGCGGCTCAGCGTGCCGAGTACCGCGTCATTGCATCGCCGGTTGGTCCATACTTCACCGGCGGCATCAAGCCGGTTTCGATCTGGATCGCCCTCGATTCGGCACGCGCTGGCAAGCACGGCACCGGCGAAGCCAAGACCGGCGGAAACTATGCGGCATCCCTGCTAGCTCAGGGGGAGGGCTATGAGCACGGTTGTTCGCAGGTCATGTTCCTGGATGCCGAAACCGCGACCTACATCGAAGAACTCGGCGGAATGAACCTGTTCTTCGTCTACAAAGACGGGCACGTTGCCACCCCGAGTCTCGACGGCACCATCCTTCGCGGCATCACCCGTGATTCAGTCGTCACCCTGCTGCGTGATCGTGGCCACCGTGTTGAAGAGCGCAAAATCACCCTGGATGAGGTTCGCGAGGGCATCAACTCAGGCGAAATCACCGAGGTCTTTGCCTGTGGCACAGCTGCGGTAATCACACCGGTTGGTCAGTTCAAGAGCCGAGAGGGAAACATCGGTCGCGAAGACGCCGAGCCTGGCGAACTAACCGTCAGCCTGCGCAATGAGCTCACCGGCATTCAGTACGGCACGGTCGAAGACCGCCACGGCTGGATGCACAAGCTGGTCGACTAGTGCGCATCGCGCGCTTTAGCGACGGTGGCGAGCCGCGCTACGGCATCGTCGATGGCCCCGAGCT
>JAGWTM010000068.1 GCA_028868975.1 Actinomycetales bacterium | reverse complement strand
AACATCGCCCGTGCCCGAGGCGCCTTTCGTCTAGCCTTCGGCAGTGGTGACTACCGTCGCGACACCGGCACGGCTATGAATGACCTCGCCATGGCCTACCCTCGGTCACGCCTCGTTGTGGCCAGTCGCGTAGGCAACCTGCCGGGGCCTATCGATGGTCCAACCGTGGGCACCTCGCACGCAATCCTGCGCGAGCAGTCGGAACTATCGGTTGCGCTTGGCATGACCGGCAAACTCTGCCTGGCTCTCGATCAGTTGCCAGTGGTCAACGAAACTATTTGCCCGACTCGAAGCGATGTGGCCTGGGCCGTGAACTTCCTGAACGACTTTGAGGCAGCAGGACGCGTCATTCGCGACGGTTCAGATCTGCCACGCCTCGGTCGAGCCGAGAAAATCAAGCGCCTGGCGGATGCGTTCGGCATCGAACCCGAATAGCCCCTGCTGGGCCGGCACTATCGGTTGACGGCCTTCAACACCAGCTCAGTGATGCGCTTTTCTACAGCAGAGTTGTATTCGAGCACCGCGAACGAGGTCGGCCACATGTCGCCGTCATCGAGCGCTGCATCCTGTTGGAAGCCGAGCGTCGAGTAACGCGACTTAAACTTGCCGCCATCTTGAAAAAAGGCGACGACCTTGCCGTCTAGAAAATAGGCCTGCATGCCATACCAGGTCTTGGGTGCAAGCTCCGGTGCGATGCGCGCAATCAGCTGGTGAATCGACTCGGCTATCTTGCGGTCGCCAGGAGCCATCTTCGCGATCTTGTCGAGCACATCGGCGAGGTTCTCGGCTGCTTCATTTGCCGACTTGGCTCGCTTGGCTTGAGCCTTTTGCTCGGCCAAGTATTCCTTCATGGCGGCGCGTTCTTCGGCACTAAGTTTCGGGGTTGCATCACTCATGGGCTTCTCCTATTTATTGACCAGGGCCGGAAATGCCGAGCCGAGGGCCGAGATAATCGTCGACGCCGAAATTGCGAGCAACAGCAACCCGAGGATGCGCCCGACGACCATGAGGCCGGTCTCGCCCAGCATTCGCTCGATTGGTGCTGCGGCTAGCAGGAACAAGAAGGTCAACGCGGCAAGGGCGGCGATAATCAGAAGGTTAGCCATTCTCGTGATGCCGAACCCTGCGTCAGAGTTACCGAGGGCAATCACTGTGGCTATCGCGCCAGGGCCGGCCATGAGCGGAATCGCCAGTGGCACGATCGCTGCTCCAGAGATGGGGCCGTTCGGTTTTTCAAGAGCCTTGCCCATGGCCATCTTCCAGCCGAATGCCGCGATTACGAGAGAGCCGGCTATGCGAAACGCATCCAGCTGGATGCTCAGGGACTTCAAGATAACGTCACCGAGAAAGTACGCGATGAACAACGTTAGCCCTGCGATTGCCGCTGTTTTGAGGGCCATGACGCGTCGTTGAGCTTTGCTCAACCCCGCAGCTAGCGATAGAAAAACGGGGATTGAGGTGACCGGATTCACGATTGCGAAGAGGGCAATCAGAGTCGTAACGTCGCTGTTAAACTTCACAGCTTTGAGTCTAGTTGCGGGCTAGTACTGGCCTTTGATCACGAAAAAAGATCCGCGGATTTCGCCAGCCAGTTTTGACTTTTGACGCGCAAATTTGAATTTGGATGCTAACTCATCCGGAATTGCCATGCCCATCGAAAGTTTGAAGCCGACGGCTCGCTTGCCGCCCTCTTCGAGTGCGTACAAAACGTTGACCGCAAGCCCGGATTCATAAAAGACATAGGTCCAACGCACTCCGTCGATGAGCATCTCAGTGGCTTCAAGTGGCTTGGCCGCAATGACAATGTCTCGCTCGAGCAAAACTCGCGCTACATAGTCGACGAGTTCTGGAACTTCCTGGGCGGGACGCGTCTGAAAGGTGATGTCGTACTTGTTCTTGAAATAGCGAGCCTCATTGGCCCGCAAGCCGGCAAGTGTTTCAGCGAATGGAGAGGATTCAAGCCCTACCGTCGATACGTTTACAAAATCGACCACATAGGCCATGTTGCACTCCCTTTTCTGCCCCACCCAATTCTGCTTGCTCGGTTCGAAAATGTGAAATGTTTTTCTAGCAGCCGAGTTAGTCTTTTCGAGTTCTTTTCAAAAGTGAATTGAGAGCGATTTGCAAGGGAGCAATCAGGTGAAAAATGTAGTCCTCAGCAACGGCGTCGAGATGCCGATTCTCGGTTTTGGCGTCTTCCAAATTCGTGACGAAGCCGAATGCATTCAGTCAGTCGAGACCGCACTTGAGGTTGGCTATCGCTCACTTGACACAGCGGCGTCATACTTCAACGAACATGCCGTTGGTGCTGCGATTCGCAATAGCGGAATCGCTCGCGAGGAGCTGTTCGTCGCGTCTAAAGTTTGGGTCGATTCCGCCGGCGAAGACGCAGCACTTCGCGCGTTTGACGCATCCCTCTCAAAATTGGGTTTGGATTACCTCGACCTCTATCTGATTCACCAGCCTTACGGTGACGTTTACGGTTCCTGGCGTGCGATGGAGCGACTCTATAAAGAAGGGCGTATTCGCGCGATTGGCGTTTCGAATTTCTACCCAGACCGTCTCATTGACCTCATCATGCACAACGAAATTGCACCGATGGTGAACCAGATTGAGACACACCCGTTCTTCTCGCGCGCCGATTACCAGCCACTGATGATCGAAAAGGGAGTGCAGATCGAGTCTTGGGCACCTTTTGCCGAGGGCAAGAACGACCTCTTCAGCAATGACGTTCTGACGAAAATTGGTGAAGCTCACGGCAAATCGGTTGCGCAGGTTGTCCTCCGTTGGCTGATTCAGCGCGATGTGGTGGTTATTCCTAAATCAGTCACCGCTTCGAGGATCGCCGAAAACTTCGATGTTTTCGATTTCGAACTTTCAAACCACGAAATGGATGCGATTTCGGCGCTCGATACCGGTGCGAGCCTGTTCCTCGATCACCGCAGTGTCGAGGCGACTGAGCGCATTGGCGGCTACAAACTCAGTTAGTTCTGGTTCGGGGTAAAGTTCGGGTCCATCCAGAACAAATCCCAGAGGTGGCCGTCAAGGTCTTCGAAGCCCCAGCTGACCATGAAACCGTTGTCCTCGAGTTCGTTGACCTTGGTCGCGCCGAGCGCGAAGGCCTTCTCAGAGAGTTCGCGAACCTCATCCGGTGATGAACAGGCAAAGGACAGGATTGCCTCGGTGGTCGTGCTTGCCGCGATTGGTTTCTTGATGAAGCTCTGAAATTTCTCCTTTTCGAGCAACATCACGAAGATGTGATCGCTGACGATCATGCAAGTTGAGGTTTCATCGCTGAAATTGGGATTGAATCTGAAGCCGAGCCCGCCAAAGAAGGCGACGCTTCGCTTGAGACTAGCGATCGGAAGGTTCACAAAGATTTGATTGAACATGGCCCAAGCATAGACTTCGAATGTGAGCGTGACCTATCGAACCCGCGTTGTCGGTTATGGCAACCACGCCTCGCTACACGTGCCAGATGAGGTTCTTGCCGAGCTCGGCGCGAATCGGCGTGCACCTCTGCGAATCTCAATCAACGGCCACACCTATCGCAGCACGGCAACCGTGGTGAATGGCGAATGTCACGTGGTTTTTCCGCTGAAGGATCGTTCGGCGGCGCACTCAAAGGCCGGTGATTATGTGGATGTGACTCTCGAGTTAGAGGTTGGGCGTCGCGAAGTTGAATTGCCCAGCGAGCTTGCATCGGCCCTCGATGAGGCTGGACTGCGGGATGCGTTTGAAGCGCTGAGTTACTCGAAGCGCCGAGAATTCGCGCGTTTGGTCGCTGAAGCAAGGGCTACCGAGACTCGCGCCAGGCGCGTCGAAAAAGTGCTGGCAAATTTGGAAGGAGATAGGTGGATTGACAAGTAATCCGAAGGAGCTCGTCCGTCAGTTTTTGACTGAGGTGAGGTCGGGTAAAAATCCAGGTGCCGCGGGCACATTCATGGCACCAACCGTTCGGGCAAATCAGGTAGTCAGTGAAACGACCCAGCTCATCGAAAGAACTCCCCAAGAATATGCCGAGCATGTGCGAGAGATGTTGGCCGAATACGGCAATTTTCAGTTTGAAATTGACGAACTAATTTCGGAAAACGAAAAGGTTTATGCACGCTGGACGCAAATTGGCAACGGAGTTCGACAAGTCACCAGTTGTGTCTATCGAGTCGAGCAAAACAAGATTGTCGAATATTGGATACAGATTGACCGGTTGGGATTGCAGTTGCAACAACATTCTTGGTCGTAGGGTCCAGCGAAACTCGATCACTTGACTCAAAACCAAGGACAAAAAACCCGCTCAAGGCGGGTTTTTTCGTTGGCGGAGAATGGCCCTAAATCGCTTTGCGATTCAGGAACCCGCGAACGTTCGAATCCACCCCACATAAACCCATCAAACAAATAAACCCCCTTAACGGGGGTTGATTTGTTTGCGGAGAATCGGTGGAACGCACTAGCCCTCTGCACATCACGGCTGGCGCTGAATTTGATTCGGTAAATGCGTTTCTACGCCATCTTTCTACGCCATCTTTCTAAGCCAACGCGCGGACAGTTCGGTAATGATTACCTTTTTGCAGATAGCTTCGGGCGTATCAAATCTTGCTAGATTGACGACATGGAAGCGTTGATTTATGTATCTCTTGCCTTGAACACTCTTGTGCTTTCCCCGATTTGTTTCAGCATGCTACGAGATGCGGAATGGGTGAACGCGACTTGGGGGCCCAAGACCCCGGCCAGGGGGATTCTTTTCTCGATTTATACCGCCATACTTCTGGCGTCTCTCTATTTCCTGACAAATCCTGATCCCAAAATGGTGCTGGCACTCTTGTGCGTTCAGATTGTCTACAAAGTAACCACGCCATTTACTGTCGGCAGTTTCAGGCACCCAGTAGTTGTAAGTAACTTGGCGATTTCGGCTATTCATCTGGTAACGGTCGTATCGATTTTGCCGACGCTAAGTTAGGCACAAGACCAGGTAGAAGAAAACCCTCTGATTTCTCAGAGGGTTTTCCACTGCGGAGAAGGGTCCCCAAAGTCGCCGCTTCGCGACGCCGATGGAGCCCAGCGAACCAGGTTCGAATCACACCTGTACCAACCAAAAAACAAATAAACCCCCTAAATGGGTGTCGATTCGTTGGCGGAGAATACGAGGAACGCACTAACCCTTCGTTTCCAATCTCTGGCGTGGAACTCCGGTTGGCTAATCGCTTTCTACGCCAT
>JAGWTM010000017.1 GCA_028868975.1 Actinomycetales bacterium | reverse complement strand
CGCGAGGGTGGTCTCGAAGGCATTAATGAGTACCTTGAGACCAAGTACGTCATGATCCCAGACCCGCTGGCCTAAAACGCTCGACCGCCTCAGGCTCTCGAGAGCCTAAAACTCCCTAGTTGCTCCCTCGGCGGCGGAGACTGCGAACACATCCGGTCTCGCGTAACCGCAGGCTTCGAATTCGGCATACACCGAATTGGTGACCTCGCTGATGCGTTCGATCGGGGTTAGCGCGATTGCGGCGCCGCCAAAACCGCCGCCGGTCATTCGCGCACCGACCGCGCCGTGACGCAGAGCGGTTTCGACGGCGGTGTCGAGCTCGTCAACCGAGATTTCGAAATCGTCACGCATCGATTTATGCGAGGCATACATGAGCTCACCAATCGAGCGAGGGCCGGTTTCTTGAAGACGACGAACCGTTTCGAGCACTCGAGCATTCTCGGTTACCACATGCTTCACTCGTCGGTAGGTGACGTTGGTCATGGCGGCTTCCGCGGCCGCAAGATCACTTTCTGTCAACTCACGCAAGCTTGAGACGTTCATGATTGCGGCTCCGTCTTCGCAAGCCGCTCGCCTTGAGGCATAGCCGCCATCCACCAGACGATGAGCCACCTTGGTGTCAATGATCAAGAGTTCTAAGCCGTCGCGAGCAAAGCCAAGCTCGACAACTTCTGCCTCGAGTGACCTGCAGTCCAAGAAAACGCCATGGTCGGCAACCCCGAGCAACGAGGCCGATTGGTCCATGATCCCGGTTGGAGCTCCGACTATTTCGTTCTCGCCAAGCTGGCCAGCACGCGCTAGCTCTGACCTAGTAAGGCCGGCATCCCAAAGTTCATTAAGACCGGTAGCCACCGCGCACTCGATTGCCGCCGAGGACGAAAGCCCCGCACCCACAGGAACATCGGATTCGATGAAGCAATCGAAGCCCGCAGCAGAAAAATCGCGACCGAGTTCGGTGGCCATTCGGTTGATGGCCCAGGCAACGCCCAGAGGATAGGCCGCCCAGTCGAGCGACTCATCCCGTTTGATTTTGTCCAGTGGAACCTCATGCGCATCGGCCGAAAAAGCCGAGGCGACTCGTGCAATGCCGTCAGCGCGAAGCGCGATTGCGGCGTAGGTGCGGCGGTTGATCGCGAACGGAAATACGAAACCCTCGTTGTAGTCGGTGTGTTCACCGATTAGGTTGACTCGACCAGGTGCTGACCAAACTCCCGCTGGCGCGTAGCCGAATCGAGCCTCGAATTCTGCTGCTGTTTGGTGGGCAAGAGCATTCATCGGACCCCTAGATAACTTCTCGTAGCTGGGCGGCGGTCTTCTCGGGAGGGAAGTCTGCAATGAAAGCGCCCATGGCCGACTCTGAACCGGCCAGATATTTCAGTTTGTCGGCGGCTCGTCGAGGCGATGTGATTTGCAGCTGCAAACGCACGTTTTCGCCGCCTTCGACCAGTGGTGCCTGGTGCCAAGCCGAGATGTATGGGGTTGGGGAATCGTAAATCGCATCCAAAGCAGTGAGTATGCGTTTGTAGGTCGAAGCGAGTTCATCGCGCTCCGCGTCAGTCAATTGACCGAGGTGCTGCACGTGTCGGTGCGGCAGCAGATGAACCTCGATCGGCCAGCGCCCGGCAAACGGGACATAGGCCGTGAAGGCATCGCCCTGAATCAGCACACGTTCGCCGGCCTGCTCGAACGCCAGTGTGTCGGCAAAAAGGTTTTGCCCGTAACGCTCAATCGAATCTAGGAGCTTGACCGTGCGAGGGGTGACATAGGGGTATGAGTAAATCTGACCGTGGGGGTGGTGCAGGGTCACGCCGATCTCTTGCCCGCGGTTCTCAAACGGAAACACCTGTCGCACACCAGGCAGTGACTGTAGGTGCTCGGTTCGGTCGCCCCAGGCATCAATCACGGTTCGGATGCGCTCCACGCTCTGCCCGCCGAGCGAACCAAGATGCTCGGGTGAAAAGACCACCACTTCGCAGCGTCCGAAAGAAGTCAGCGTGGCGCCCAGTTCGCGGTTGGCGATGTCGGCGTAGTGCGGATTATCACTGCCCGGGAGGAGGGGGCCGAAGGATGGGTTTTTGTTCTCGAATACCGCTACATCGAAGTTATCGGGCAATTCGCTCAGGTTATCCGCGGTGGTTGGGCAAAGCGGGCACATGTGAGCCGGCGGCAGGAAGGCTCTACCATGCCGGTGAGCGGCAATTGAAATCCAGTCGCCGGTCAACGCATCCAAACGCATCTGCGCGGTTTCGGGGCGTTCGGCTGTTTCACGCGAATCTGCCTTTCGAACAGCGGGCAACTGCGACGAGGCGTCATCGAAATAGAACAGGTCGCGCCCATCAAACAGTTTTGCGCTGATCTTTCTGGCCATGGGCAATCCCTGTTCTGTCTCGTTTCGAACCGCTGCTCCCAAACCTTTGGGGGCTAGGCTTTAGGCATGATTTCAGCCTGTGGGCAACAGTTTACCCTCGCACTCGACACTCAAAATGGGCGACTGACCGCCGTAATTGCGCAAGTAGGGGCTGGTTTGCGCTCTCTAAAACTTGGTGACACTGAGTTCGTCGAATCCTGCGAACCGGATGAAATTGCGCCTTACTGCGCCGGCATTGTCATGTCTCCGTGGGTCAACCGCCTCGATGGCGGAAAGTGGACCTACAAGGGGCAGGTTCTCGAGGTTCCGATCACCATCCACGACCAGCAAAACGCCAACCATGGGCTTCTGGAGTTTGCTGAGTACCGCCTGATCGATCGAGTCGATACCGCGCTCGAATCATCGGTGACCCTAGCGGCCACGATTCAGCCGCGCCGAGGCTATCCGTTCCTTGTCGAAACCACTGTGAAGTATGCCCTCAGCGCCGCAGGTCTCACGGTGACACACGGCGCCGAGAACAAGTCGGAGGATGCTGCTCCTTACGCTGTGGGCGGCCACCCGTACCTACGAGTTTCGGGAACCCCAACCGAGGAACTAACCCTCAAAGCTCCAGCGGCGTCAGTTATTGATGTTAACGAACGGCAGATTCCGATCGGACGGTCTTCGGTCGAAGGCACTCGGTTCGACCTGCGTCATGGGCAGCGCGTCGGCGACAACTTCTTCGATCACAACTTCGGTGACCTTGAGCGTGAATCCGATGGAATGGCGCATACCTACCTGACCGCCCCTAACGGTGGGCAGGTGGATGTTTGGCAGGATGCGGCCTTCAAGTACGTGGTGATTTTCACACCCGATTTTTACCCCACGCGTAACGGAAAAGTCTGGGCCGCAGCCATCGAACCGCAAACCTCGGCGGCTAACTCGTTCAACAGCGGCGAAGACCTCATCTGGCTCGAACAGGGTCAGCAGTGGTCAGCCAGCTGGGGCATCAAGGTTCGTCAGCCACAGGCCTAGCCGTGCCGCTTCAGTTCGCCACCGGGCCATCGTCAACCGCCTTCGCGATAGACACCCTGGCCCGCGCTCTCGAAACGGCCGCAGAGGCTGCGCTGCTTCATCACGACGGTCAACTGGCTGAAAGACTTCGATCCCTTTCGGGTTCACTAGGGAAACCTGAAGCGTGGCGAGACAACTATCAGCGTATTTTCGCTGAGTTGAGCGCGTTCGAATTCAACTCAGCGGATGCGTCGCTTCAACGCGAACTCTTGCACGCCACCAGCCAGCACATCATCGACCCCAGCGGAGCATCGCTTGAACAACTAATTTCGCGGGAGTCTCTGGCTCGGGCAGCCGGGTCGGTGTTGACGGTCGAAGTGCGCGGTTCTGGCCCAGTCTCGCCGCTGGCTACGATTGGCCGGCCCACCGCCGAGGCCATGATCGAGCACCGACTTGCCGAACCCGGAATTCGAGCATCGCTGGGGGCTTATGACGATCGCGTCGCGTCGCATCCAAATGCACCGGTAAATGGCGAACTCTTGGTGGCCATCGGTGCCAACGCCGAACTTTCACTCGCTCAGGATTGGTTGGCAATTGGTGGCTCGGTGGTCGCCGTGGCCCGGGCAAAGCCCGAAAAATGGATGAGCCTGATTGCCGCTGCTCGCGCATCGGCAGGAGTCTTGCGGGTGCCGGTCTTAGCGACCCGGGCTGCAGGCGTTGACCTAGCGAATTTGACCGATGAGCACCTCGCTAAACTCGCTGGGCTTGACCTGCAGGATGATCTTGCCGCCATTGCAGAGTGGGTGCTGGCCGAGGCAAAAGCCTCGCCTGCGGATCGAGTTGTCCTGCTCGGCAGCGTCTACGCCCCAGGCAAAAACCAGATTTTGGCGTCGGCTGCGCAGGACGCCGTCATGGCAGCGGCATCGCGCGAGCTCGACCGCAATCGGCTAGTGCTCGGTTGGTTAGCGACTCCGCTCGAAGTCGTCGTGCGGGATGCCAAGCAGCTCGATCAGTTACTCGAGGATTACAAAAAACTCCCGGTAGCGCAGCGCATCCGAGCCATGTTTTGGCAGTTGTTTGGCGGGCTCAAGAAGCCGGTCGCTGTGAAGTTGCGTTATGCCGAACTCCCACCCGAGTTCGCGGTGTTCGATTATTCGGCTCAGCGACAGGGCAGCAGCTACCTCTACGCCAAGCGCATTGAACGCTGGCGAGCCGACGTTGCTAACCGGTCGGGTATCAGGACCTGGTATCAGATTGCGCCACCCGCTCAGACTGATTCCACCTTGAGTTACAAGGTTGTGCGGGCAGCTTTTCGAGGTCTGGCAAAACTCGGATCAGTGGCCTTTGAAGCTTGGATGCTGCGCGACTTACTGACGGCGATCCTGATCGGTGATTTGAAGGCAGAACTTACTAAGGATGCCCTTGCAGATTCAGCCATTCACGGAGGCGTCTGGAGGCTGCCTTACGACCCGCAAACTGTTTGGAAACCGGCCGCGGGAATGGGGTGGAGAGAACTCCTGCGCTAGGCCCACTCGACTTGCCGAGGATGGTTACCGAATCTTTAGAAAGTTTTACTAGTGTTCAACTGCTAGAAACCTAGTTAACTCAGAGAAAGATTCGCATGGATCCGATTTTCGTAGTCTCGGTCGTTGTGGCGTTGGCGCTGTTCTTCGACTTCACCAACGGTTTTCACGACACGGCAAACGCGATGGCAACCCCAATCGCAACCGGCGCACTGAAGCCCCGCGTGGCGGTTGCAATAGCTGCCGTAATGAACCTCATCGGTGCGTTTTTGTCCACCGAAGTCGCCAAGGCCATTTCGGTCTCGCTCATTAACGACGATGCTCAAAAGACTCTCTTTGTGGGTGTTGTCGGGGCTCAAATGGTGTTCGCTGGCTTGACCGGTGCCATCCTTTGGAATCTAACCACCTGGTTTCTCGGCCTACCGTCATCTTCATCGCACGCCCTCTTTGGTGGTCTGATTGGAGCGGCAATAGCGTACGCGGGAACAGATGCGATCAACGGCGCCAAGGTGCTCGAAAAGGTTGTGTTTCCGGCTCTGTTCGCCCCGCTGATTGCGGGTCTCGCTGCCTTCCTCGCAACTCGTGTGGCATTCCTGGTCACTGCCCGAACTCAAGAGTCGCGAAGCAAGTCGGGCATCGGAACTGGTCGAGGCAAGTTCCGAGCAGGTCAGATTTTCTCATCATCACTCGTCGCGCTATCGCACGGAACCAATGACGCTCAGAAGACCATGGGTGTAATCACCCTGGTGCTCGTTGCGGCAGGCATCCAATCTGACGGTGGACACGTTGAACTTTGGGTGATTCTCACCTCGGCACTTGCCATCGCCATCGGAACCTACTCGGGAGGTTGGCGCATCATCAAGACCATGGGTACTGGCCTAAGCCAAATTAAGCCAGCGCAGGGCTTCGCAGCCGAGGTTTCAACCGGTGTCGCGATTCTGGCTTCGAGCAAGCTCGGATTTGCCCTGTCAACTACGCAGGTAGCCTCGGGTTCGGTTATCGGTGCAGGGCTTGGTCGCAAGGGCGGAGCAGTTCGTTGGGGCAAGGCCGGTCAGATCGTGGTCGGCTGGCTGTTCACCCTGCCGGCAGCGGGTATCGTCGGTGCGCTTTCCGCTTTCTTGGTGAAACTCGGTCCGGTCGGTTTCGCCACAGATGCGATCATCACCGTGGCCGCGATTATCGCCATCTTCCAGATTTCGAAGCGCAACAAGGTTGCACACCACAATGTGACCAGTGAGGTCGAGGGCGCCAGTGAGGTTGTTGCGTCACCTCGTCAGGTCAAGCGCGCAGCCGAAAAGGCTGCCCGCGCTGCCAAAAAGGCTGCTCAGAAAGGAAAGAACTAAATGCTAGAACTGATCGACTGGAGCAAATTTCTTCAGGTTCTGGAAGCCACAATCTTCTTTGCGGTCGGCGTGGTTGGACTTTTCTCACTCGGCATTCGTTTGCTAACCAACGCGCAGCACTCGGTTCCCGGTGCAAACAAGGGCAAGTCGGCAGCTGTTCGGGCCGAGGTCCTCAATCGCCTCGGCGCATACGTCGCCTTTGGGCTCTGTCTCGTCGCTTTGGGGTACGGCATCATGCTGGTGGCCCCCTGGATCTTCGGCCTGGAGACCAAGTAGCAACCGATTCGCATTGTGAGACCCTCGACCCTCGGTCGGGGGTTTTGCATTTGCAGAGTTAGCGCAGGCCCATGTCTGCGGCGGCGGCTCGCAGCGATTCTCTAACATCGGGATGCGCCGCGTGTTCGATTAGGTTCTGCGCCTGCTCGGCGGCCGAGTGACCGAAACAGTCTGCAGTTCCCTGTTCGGTCACCACAAAACTGTGTTGAAAACTTGTGGCTGGTTCGCTGAGCTTTGGCACAATCGTGGACTGATTCGCTTTCGGGTGCCAAGACTGAAGCGCCATGAACGATGCACCACCTTTTGAGTGAAGTGCTCCCACAATGAAATCGGTCGAGCCACCAAAACCGGAATAGATTTCGCCGCGCACAAAACTGGCGTTTGCCTGATCGCGCAAGTCAATCTGGAGTGCCGAATTGATGCTGGTCATTTGCTGCTGTCGGGCGATTTGCGCCGGGTCGTTAGTTTTTTCGGTGCGAAGCATTTGCACCTGACGGTTTAGGTCTAGCCATTCGTAAAGTTCTTGGCTACCGAACACAAACGAAGCGGTGATAGGTGCGTCCGCGTCCAAGGCCGACCTGCGTGAGAGTTCGAGAACTCCGTCCGAGAACATCTCGCTCCAGATTCGGAGTCCCGTTTGTTGCCCAAGTGCGCCAAGTACCGCGTCGGGAATGGCACCAATACCGAGTTGCAAAGTCGAACCTGAACTGATTCGCTGCGAAATTTGCTCGCCAATGATGCGGGTCTCATCGCCAATTTCCGCCACCGGCTTGGTGGCGAGCGGCTCATCCACTTCGATTAGGAAGTCGATTTCGCTCTCATCAAGCTGAGCGTCGCCGTAGGTGTAGGGCATTTTCGGGTTCGACTGTGCGATAACCAAGCCGCCACGAGCGCGGACCGCCTCAATTGCTGCCGGCAAGATGTTGACCTCGGTGCCGAGGCTGACGGTGCCATTACGACGAGCACTGGTGTGGATGAGCACGGCATCCGGCACAAAGTGGTCTCGAAACAGCACGGGTACGAGGCTCAACCGGCAAGGAATGTAGGTTAGGCGTTCGTGGTGCCGCATTCCCGGACCGACAAATGCGCTCTCGTAGGTGATGCCGTCTCGATCGGGAATGCCGGGATGCGCATTGAGCATGTGTAGGCGGAATTTGGGCAGAGACTCATCGGCGGCTTTGAGCAGCGTTGCTGGCGCAGCAAAATTGCCAGACGCGACCAATCTCGGGTTCTCGGGGAGCCGCTCCAGAATCTGCTTGAGTCCTTCAAAGTTGACCACGCGCATGTTTGCCTCCCGCTTTCAGCCTAGCCAACCGAGTTGGTTATAAAGTCTCAGGTTCGCCGCAGGACTCTCTCAGGAATCTTTCAGAGAGGTTTCTTAGGTTTCTTTCTAACAGCGATACCGAATTGCAGTAACCCAATTCATAAGTTGTACTTTCCTCTCCTTGTGTGAGAAACCCGGCGGAACGCGGAACCGCCGGGTTTCTTTTTTATAGGACCTATTCTTTGAGCATGCGAATTCATCGCGCCTGGCTCGTGGCCGGCGTCACCATGCTCACTCTCATTGCTGCATCGGCCTTCAGGTCGACGACCTCGGTGCTCTACATGCCAATCGAGATGGAATTTGGTTGGACGCGAAGCCTCACCTCGAGTGCGGTTGCTCTCAACATCCTGGTTTACGGTTTGACGGCTCCGTTTGCGGCAGTGTTCATGGCGCGCTTTGGGGTCAAACGTGTTGCGCTTTCGGCGCTGGGGCTAATCGCCGCTGGAACTTTGCTAACTACCGTGATGCACCAGGCTTGGGAGCTCTATGCGGATTGGGGCATTCTGGTTGGAATTGGCACCGGTTGCATTGCTCTGGTGTTCGGAGCGCAGGTAGCTAGCAACTGGTTCGTAAAACGTCGAGGGCTAGTGACGGGCATCTTTTCGGCCTCATACGCCACCGGACAATTGCTCTTTCTGCCGGCCATCACCCAGATCGCCAACGACCAGGGTTGGCGCACCGCAACCGCGATTGTTGCGGCGTTTTGTCTTGGGTTGATTCCGGTGTTCGCCTTGGTTTTCAAGGATGCGCCGAGCCAAGGTCAAGCCCCTTACGGCGGTACCACCCAGGATATTCCGGCTAAACCACCGGTAACCGTCAAGGCCAACGTCGAAGCCATGAAGTATGCGATATCGCGTCCAGCTTTTTGGGCCTTGGCGCTCACCTTTTTTGTTTGCGGTTGGTCGACCAACGGTTTGATTGCCGCACACTTCATTCCGGCCGCGCACGATCACGGCATGCCCACTACTTTGGCCGCCGGACTCCTGGCCACCGTCGGGATATTTGATTTCATCGGGACAATCGCAAGTGGTTGGCTGACAGACCGGTTCGACCCGGCATGGCTGCTCGTTGTCTATTACGGGTTGCGCGGGCTGGCGCTGTTCACATTCCCTTTTGTGATTGGGCCAACGGTCGAGCCGCCGATGATTTTCTTCATCGTTTTCTACGGTCTCGACTGGATCGCTACGGTGCCACCAACGGTTGAACTTTGTCGACGACACTTTGGGGTGGCGAACTCTGGATTGATCTATGGCTGGGTGTTCGCTAGCCACATGGTCGGTGCTGCAATCGCGAGTGCTTTTGCCGGCTGGATTCGTCAGTTTCAGGGCGATTACTTCATCGCGTGGATTGTTGCCGGCGTGCTCTGCTTGGGGGCAGCTGCCTACAGCACGTCCTTGCGTAAGCCGGTCCTAAACTCGACGAGTTCCCTCAATCGTTGACTGTGAGCCACGGCACTGGTTGACGCTGAGTAGTTTCGCGCTGCACTAACCGCAGCTTCAAGCGGGATGTTGGTTTTGATCAGTTCAACCAGCGTCGACGCCAATCCGTGGGCATCGGGCGTCTCAGTCAGAATCGCGGCTTCACCAAACTCTTCACCTAACACCGGGTCGGTCACGATTACAGGTCGACCATGCGAGAAGGCCTCAAGGGCGACCATCGGCTGGTTATCAAAACCGAGCGAGGTCAAAAGCAGTGCGTGGCAGGAACGAATGAGTTCGGCAACCGCATCCGGCTTCAAAATGCCATGCCAGAAGTGGTTGTCGTCGGTGCGCTCGTGGCCACCGGCGATGTGCAACTCAATCAGATTTGGATCAAGACCCTCTTCGGCGAGTCTTCGCTGCGCTTGCTCGACGCCCGCGATGGCGACTTCAAGGCGTTTTTCAACCGAAAATCGACCAACCCAGGCCAGTCTGAGTGTCGGCCCGGTTGGAAGCGAGCAAGATTGGCTGCTTGCCTCGGTCACGTTAGAAATAACCTCGACACCTGTGACGCCGGCTCGACCTAGTTTTTCGGCCTGATGCTTTGAAGGAGAAATCGCTACGTCTGCGTGCAGGGCGGTCGCTAGGGTCATGTTTCGCAAGGCGCTGTCCATCGGATTCCGAGCGAGTTTTTGCCTGGGCGCGACCAAGCCGGTGGCAAACCGATGGAGTCCATTTGCAATCGGAGCGAGCGGAGCAGAGCCTGCAGGAGTGTTCCACATAAAGGTGTGCACAACGTGCATCGAAAGCACTCGTTGGCTGCGAGCAACCGTGGTCGCGGCCGCGGCTAACCCAAACTCGGAGTGGGTGATGAGCGCATCCGGTTTGAATCGCTCGATGATCGACGCGCAAAAACGCCTCAGTGATCGGTTGTTTCGAAACAACGGCAGTTGCAACACTGGAGCGACCCGAAAATTCGGAGGTTCGATTTGTAGCACCTCGGCGGGCAGCTTCGCCTGGGCAACGCTTGGCGCGAGGACTGCGACCGAATCGCCTTGACTGACCAGGGCCGCAGCCTGACGCAGAAGAGCGCTTTGCGCACCGCCGACGAATGTGAGCGAGTAGTCGCAAACAATTAGGTAGCGCATGGTTTCTCCCCCTGAATAAATCAGCGCCTTAGACCGAATGTACTGCATAAGTTGCTGGCACTGGCAAGCCCTGTTCGGAGTTGGCGAGACCTGCTCGAAGTTCGCAATCACTGCTCGGATTTCGCAATTCGACGCAGTGCCCCAGAACGCCGCGACTCTGCTTGAATGAAACCGAAGGGTGATCATGAACAAAAAAGTCCTAATCGTCATCGACATGCAAAACGGGTTCAACGACCCAGCGATGCCGCCGAGCAATAACCCAAACTGCGACGATAACGTTCGAGCGTTGCTGAACAAGTGGCGCAGCGAGGCCTGGCCGATTGTTCTGGTGCGACACGATTCAAAAGGCGCGACCTCGGTCCTGAGGCCGGGTCAGGTAGGCAATGAATTGATGCCGGGAATCGACGGCGAACGCGATCTACTAGTCACCAAGAGTGTCAACTCTGCGTTCTATGGCGAACCCGATTTGCACGCGTGGCTGCAAAATGCCGGCTTTCAGGACCTAGTCATTTGCGGAATTCAAACCAACTACTGTTGCGAGACCACGGCGCGCATGGCCGGAAACCTTGGTTATTCGGTCGAATTCGCGCTCGATGCGACTCGCACTTTCGACCTGACGGACCTTGCTGGCAACCGAGTCACCGCTGATGAGCTTGCACGTATTACCGCGACCAACCTTCACGGAGAATTCGCAACGGTGGTGTCGACCGCCAGTTTGCTCTAAGCGTTACTTGGCTTTTGGCAAAAACATTTTTGCCACTGCCTTGATGATGATTCGCTTCGGCAAAATCGTCGAAAACACGGCTAGGACGCGATTTGCGCCACCGTCAATGACCGACGGGCGTGACTTTCTGGCATCCAAGGCTTTGAAGGTGGTTTTGACTACGTTTTCGACCGGCGCCAAAGCCCCAGCTGGCTTAGCGCCAGCGACATCAAAGAATTCGGTTTTGGTTGCACCCGGGCTTACCGAGAGCACTCGGACGTTAGAGTCCGCGACCTCGCCCCATACCGCACTGGTGAAAGAGCGCACGAACGATTTCGTTGCCGCGTAGACCGCCATTCCAGGAACCGGTTGATACGAAGCCGTGCTTGCAATGTTCACGACGGCACCAAAGTTTTGCTGGAGCAGGTGTGGAAGGTACGCGGCGGTGAGGTCGACCAGGGTGGCGATGTTCAGGACGATTTCGCTTTGGATTTTGGAGCGATCTTCCTCGGCGAAACGGGCGTTGGTGCCAAAGCCGGCGTTATTGATCAAAAAGTCGACTTTGAGGCCCTTCTCGGCTATCAGCCCGACTAATTTCTGACCAGCATCCAGGCTGGCCAAATCAAGCGCGATGGTAGTAACCGTCCTGCCAGTTTTACCTGTAATTTCCGAGGCGAGAGCGTCGAGCGCATCCTGTCTTCGAGCGACCAAAATGAGGTTCGAACCTCGACGCGCAAACTCGTGAGCGTAGGCGAGGCCGATGCCCGAACTGGCGCCGGTGATGAGAGCGGTCTTGCCTGCGTATTCCATGGTGCATCCTTCGTTTGGCCTGGTTTTATCCAGTATCGCAGGGGAGCGGTCAAGGCTTGTCGGCAAGATTGACCTTGGGTGTCCCACTTTCACTACTTAGACTCAAAGCATGGCAATTCAGGTGCTATCGGCGGCGACAAGTGCTACTACGAGCTTTGCATTGGTTGAGCTCGGCCTTGTTTTTGTGGGGCTCGGAGTGCTCTCGTGGATTGCTTTGAAGTTGAGGATTTCGGCGGTTCCTCTGTTTCTCTTGGCTGGATTGAGTCTTGGTAAGGGCGGTATCGCCCCGCTGGCGCTCAGCGAGGACTTCCTGAACCTTGGTGCCGAAATTGGAGCGCTCTTACTCTTGCTGGTTATGGGCTTCGAGTATTCAGCTCAGGAATTGGTTACTACCTTGCGATCCAAATGGACCATCGGATTAGTAGATCTTGCCACCAATGCGATTCCGGCGGCGGCGATTGCGTTCTTGCTTGGTTATGGCTGGGTCGGGGCCATTGCATTCGCGGGAATCATGTTTGTATCAAGCTCGGGAATCGCCAGCCAGCTAATTCGAGAAAGCGGGTGGTCTCGTTCAAACATTGCAAAGCGGGCATCGAGCATCCTCGTTTTTGAAGATATCGTGCTGGCGCCGTATTTGCCTGTCCTCGCTGCGGTAACTCTCGGACTTTCGGCTTTGGGTGGTCTTATCTCGGTCGGTCTAGCGCTGGTGGTCACGCTTGGAGTCTTTCTCATCGCGATGGGACGAGAAATTCCAGGACTCAAAACTCTCGCCAAGTCTGGACCTGGCCCACTTCTGTTGCTCACCTTTGGTGTCGCGCTCGCAATTTCAGGGGCAGCCAACATCGCTGGTTTCTCAGGTGTTATTGCCGCATTCCTGTTCGGTCTGTTGCTAACTGGCGAAGTCGCCGAGTCACTGCGTAGTAGATTCGCGCCACTCAGAGATGTTTTCTCAGCGGTGTTTTTCTTGTTCTTCGGTTTGAGCATCTCGGCGGCGGATGTCTTCCAGGTTCTTCCGGCGGCCGTGCTATTTACGATTTTTGGTATCGTCGGCAAATTCTTTGTTGGCTGGCTTCTGGGTCGTGATTTTCAAGACCCACTTGCTTGGCGTCGCATTGGAGCTTTTTTAGCGTCGCGCGGTGAGTTCTCGATGATTATTGCCGCGACGGTTGCAAGCGCCCTTTCAGTGAATGTGCGTGAAATCACTCTTGGCATCGTGGTGCTGACCTCGCTCTTTTCAACCCTGGCGATTCGTGCCCTTCGCAGCCGCTTAGAGGTGTAGGTCGGGTACTACGGTGCAGGTGAGAGCACCCAAAGCAGTTCGAGCGGCGCATCCGTCGGGTTTCGCCAGGTGTGGGCATCGCGCCCTCTGAATGTCATCGCGTCCCCGCTGTTGAGGATGTGGTGTTCGGGCCCAAGAATGACATCGAGAGTGCCGGCAAGCACGTAAACAAATTCGACTTCGCAGTTGAGCGAATATAGTTCGTCTCCACCAGAACCGCCTGGCGCAACCTTCGAATGAACTACCTCGATGTTTGTTTGATTGCCGGAAGATAGAAGGTATTCCCGCGCATCCGAGCCTCCGAAATTAATCTGAGCTCCCTGACCAGCCCTGACAATTGCGCTCTCCGGAGGGTCAAAAAGTTCGCCGACACGGATTCCCAGGGCTGCACACACTGAAACCAGCGAGGCCACCGAGGGGGAGACCTGATCGCGTTCAAGTTTGCTGACAAAGCCTTGAGTCAACCCCGATGCCGATGCAACTTGACCGAGAGTTAGATTTTTGGCCAATCGCGCCGCCCGGAGGATGCCTCCGATCGGAATTTCAGCCTTTGAGGCGGCCGGAGGCTGCTTCTTTTCACGATTCTCTGGCTTCGGAGTCATTAGTTTTCCTGCTCAATCGCAACTGCGCGCACCGGTGCTCCATCGATGCCAATGAATTTCAAAGGCAAAATCGAGACCAGCGGGCGTTTAAAGTTCACGGATTCGAGATTAGTGAGGTTCTCGCAAATCACGCCGCCGGCCTCGGCTATCAGGTGGTGGCAGGGGAAACCTTCCCCAGGGTGAAGGTCATCTGGGGTTTCATCGATGTTGATCGCGTCGAGCCCGAACGTGCGCACTCCGATCTCCAACAGATGACCCACTAACTCGGCATCGATAAAAGGGTTCTCAAAGTATGCGTCGGTGCCGTAATGCCTGCTCCACTGAGTTTTGAAGATGACCATGTCTCCGGAACGGATTTGACCGAGTTGATCCTGGACAAGCTCCCTGGAGATGCGGGCTCGAGGCGTGAGTGCTCCGCAGTCGAGAATGACTGCAGGGCCTACAAAGAGCGAGAGGTCGAGCTCATCGATGCGTTTCGTAGTTTCGTCAAAGTGGTATGGCGCATCAACGTGCGTCCCAGATTGGCTTCCCATTGAAACACTCATGAGGTTGAAGCCATCGCGCTCGATTGTCGAATGTTGCTCAAGATGCGGGGTTGGGTCACCCGGGTAAACCTGGGTGGTTTCTGTGAGAGCGTGCGACAGATCCACGACACGAATTATCTTCATGAGAAAAAGTTATTGCCTGTGAGGCTACTTGGGAATAGCATTCGGAATAGCAATGCAGTGTCGCATCTATCGAACAGGAATCGAATGAGCAACGTAGCCCAGAACGCCAAGCCGAAAATTACCGAAATCGAAGCTTTCGGAATCGACACGATCCCGGATGCGGATCGCACGTCAACACCTCGAGATCTGCTGCGAATCCAATTCGGCGGAGCAAACACGTTCGCAACCGTCTTGTTAGGCACATTCCCGATTGCATTTGGTCTTTCCTTTTGGCAGGGTGTTGCCGCCGTCGTGCTAGGCGTACTTGTGGGAACTCTGTTTTTGATGCCGATGGGCATTTTCGGCCCTCGCACGGGCACCAACAACGCAGTCTCAAGCGGTGCCCACCTGGGTGTCCGTGGGCGCATCGCGGGCTCGTTCCTCTCGTTGCTCACCGCTATCGCGTTCTACTCAATCTCAGTTTGGGTTGGCGGTGATGCGCTGGTTGGCGCATTCGTCAAGATCTTTGGTGTGACCGACTCCCAGGGCCTTCGAATCGGCTTGTATTCGCTAATTGGTTTGCTGGTAGTGATTGTTGTCGTTTTTGGATACCAATTCATGCTGTTCGTGAACCGAATTGCAGTTTGGCTCAACACCGCGCTGATGCTTTTGGCCATAGTCGCTTTCGCGGGAGTCTTCAATCCAGCGTTTGCAGGCACCCCAGACAAGCTTCTATTGGGTGATTTCTGGCCAACCTTCATCCTGTCGGCACTGATTGCTATGTCTAACCCAATCTCGTTTGGCGCGTTCCTGGGCGACTGGGCCAGGTACATCCCGAATGGCACCTCAAACGGCAAGCTAATGTTGGCAACTCTGGGGGCGCAGACACTGACACTTATTCCGTTCATCTTCGGCGTGGCCACCATGACACTTGTTACCGGTGGCGACTATGTCGTTGGCCTGATCGGTGCCGCACCGACGTGGTATGCGTATCTCATCATCGTCGTCGCATTCGTGGGCGGTTTGTCAACTGGAACCACCTCGCTCTACGGCACCGGACTCGACTTCTCATCGGTCTTCCCGAAGTTGAGTCGCGTCAAGGCAACAATTGCCATCGGCTCGGTCGCTTTCATCTTCATCGTTGTGGGACGACTGTTCACGGATCTTCTCGGTGCCGTAAACGGATTCGTTGGCGCGATCGTCGTAACGACCACGCCTTGGATGATCATCATGGCGATTGGATTCTGGAACCGTCGCGGCTGGTACAGCAACGAGGATCTGCAGGTATTCAACCGCGGAAAGATCGGCGGCCGTTACTGGTTCGCCAACGGTGTGAACTGGCGTGCGATGGCGGCATGGATCATTTCGGCCATTCTCGGTTTGCAGTTCGGCTACTACCCACCGGTGATTGTCGGCGCTTGGAGTGGTCTGGCGGGCGGTGTGGACCTCAGCCTCGTGGTTTCAATAGTTTCGGCTGCGGTTCTTTACATTGGAGCGCTGTTGATTTGGCCTGAACCCGAGTACGCGTACGGCCCGCAGGGACCACGAATCGGTCGCACCGTAAAGCGTGAGATTCCACCGGTCGAGTAGGAACATGACGAATCAAATTCCTCGCGTAAACGCTGGCGGCAACATCGGCCAGGTTGATGCAACGGTAGTTCCTAGGTTTGCTGGGCCAGCAACTTTTGCTCGGCTACCGAGGATCGACGAGGTCGACAGGGCTGACATCGGAGTCGTGGGAATTCCATTTGATGCTGGCACTAGTTTTAGGCCCGGAGCGAGGTTCGGGCCGGCGCATATTCGAGAATCCTCGAGGCTGCTAAGACCCTACAACCCAGCTCAGGATGCGTCACCGTTCGCTCTCGCTCAGGTGGTTGACGCTGGCGATATCGCCGTGAATCCGTTCAGCATCGAAGAAGCGCTAGCCCAGATCGAAGCGGGTTACGATTCGCTAATTGCAAACGGAACCAAGCTAGTCACTCTCGGCGGCGACCACACCATCGCCTATCCGATCCTCAAGTCACTCCACAAAGAGCACGGCGAGATTGCAGTCATTCACTTTGACGCTCATTTGGATACCTGGGATACGTATTTCGGGGCACCGCTGACTCACGGAACACCGTTTAGGCGAGCTTCTGAGGACGGGCTTATTGACTTGTCCGCTTGTTTGCATGTTGGAATTCGAGGGCCTCTCTACGACAAATCGGACTTGGCCAATGATGAGCAACTCGGCTTCCAGATCATCTCGAGCACGGATTTGGATCGCATCGGTATCGACGCGGCGATTGAGAAAATGCTCAACCGCGTCGCAGGAAAACCCGTCTACGTATCGATTGATATCGATGTTCTCGATCCTGCCTTTGCACCGGGAACTGGCACACCAGAAATGGGTGGCTTTAACAGTCGTGAGTTGTTAGCGATGGTTAGAGCGCTTGCTGACGTGAAATTGGTAGGTGCAGACATCGTGGAGGTTTCACCGCAGTATGACCACGCTCAAATAACGGGCATCGCCGCGGCTCATCTGGGCTATGAGCTGGTGACCGTGATGGCCAAACAAAATTCTTGGAAAGGGTAGCTCAGGAAGCCGCATGAAATCAGTAGATCAAGTTCTTGAGGCTGCGGCAAAGATCGTTGCGGACTTTGCTCGCCATGACGCAGAGTCATACTTCTCAAACTTCGCCGAGTCCGCGACGTTTGTTTTTTACACGCACGATCGCAGATTGAACTCGCGGTCCGAATACCAAGAACTTTGGAAGACCTGGGAGGAACGAGACGGTTTCAGAGTTCACGGCTGTAAATCAACAGATCAGCTTGTCCAATTGATAAGTGAGGATGGGGCAATCTTCAGCCACTCTGTCGAGACACAGCTTGAGTTTGCTGGCGATACCACTGTCGTCAATGAGCGAGAGACCATTGTGTTTGAACTGCTTCAAGGCAAGTGGGTTGCGGTTCACGAACACCTGTCACCCGTCAGTCCGAGCTAGGTTCAAATGCTCGTTCACACATTCGACTCGAGTTTGAGCGAGGCTGAATGGCGCGACTGGGTGATGAACGGACCCAAGTTCGGGTTACTTGCAATTGCTGGGGCAAACGCGAGTCAAGCGCCCGATTTGATCCCGACTCATTTCACGCTGCGTGAGGATGAGATTTGGTTGCACCTTGCTCGTGAAAATCGGGCCTCTGCTGCCCTTCGAGCTGGGAATGCCGCTTCGCTGTCTATTTTTGGAGACTACGCATACGTGCCCAACCAGTGGCGAGCGAGACCAGATACCCCTGCGGAAACCGGCGTCCCCACGAGTTATTACGCAGCCGTCAATTTTGTCCTGGAGCCAACGGTGGTTGATTCGCCCGTTGAGCTGGTCGAGATACTCGAGGCGCAAATGCAAGACATGCAGCCAGAGGGTGGCTATGCCGCCATAACCGCTGATGGCGGGGCCTATTCACACATGCTTTCGGCAATCTTTGGCGTGAAGTTTGCCATCAAGTCGGTCGAGGCGAAATTTAAGTATGACGACCACAAGAGCACTGACTTTCGGCAGCGAATCGCCGAGCGACTTTTTAATCGAAACAGCCATTCAGATGCAGGTGCAGCTACGCAACAGCAGAGGCGACTAGACGAAATCGGCGACTGGTCCTCGCGCTAAAGCCCCAAGCAAACAAGTCTCCCTGTGCGGTCTGACCTTATGCTGAAGCCATGAAGAGCATTCACAAACTAGCGGCCGTGAGCGCTGTTCTCGGGCCAATTCAGTCCGTCCTCGGTTGGTTAATTTGTGGAGCCTTGTTTGCGGGCTACGACCCGGTGCGGCAAACGATCAGCGAGTTGGCTTCACCCGAGTCGCCGACGCACATCCTTCAGTCATCATTCTTTGTGCTGGGCGGCACGTTGACCATAGTCGGTGCGATCTTTGCGCGAACACTCGCCTTGCCTGGGCGCTTGGCGCTGTTCGTTTCGGGTCTCTGCACATACGGTTTGACCATTTTTCCAACCCCGTTAGTTGGTTCTTCGACGGCCCATCGGATTTTTGCCATCGGCTCGTTTGTCTTGTCGGCTGGCTGGCCGCTGTTCGCAATGCGGTTCCGGAAGGATGCGCACTGGATCATCCGCCCGGTTGCGGCCGTAGGCCAGACGCTGCTGCAGGCAGCGCTCGCGATTGGCTTCTTGATTGTTTGGGCAGACCCTCAGGCAACAAATGTTGGCGTTTGGGAACGCGTGGTGACGACCGCTCAGTCGCTGCAGGTCACGGTTGTGGTGCTTGTGCTCTACTTCAGTCAACGCCGAGTAAACACTCAGTAACAATCCCGCCAGACGCGTCTGCGTAAATCGCGCGAACTCTAGACTCATCCTCACGAACCAGAAAAAATTTCTGGTCAAGAAAGAGGAAACATGACTAACGTCAGCAAGACCGCTCTGCGTGTTCTTGGCGTTGCAGCAATCGCATCGCTTGGGGCAGCGGCATTCACCGGTTGCGCATCGGTCGGAGGCTCATCCGCAATCACCGTTGGCACCACAGACCAGGTTGTATCGCTCGACCCGGCCGCCGAATACGACAACGGTTCGTTCGCAATCATCAACCAGGTTTACCCATTCCTGCTGAACTCGGTGCAGGGCAAGGCTGAAGTCACTCCAGACATCGCCACCTCGGCATCGTTCACCTCGCCAACCGAGTACACGGTTGTCTTGAAGTCAGGTCTGAAGTTCGCCAATGGTCACGACTTGACTGCAAGTGACGTCAAGTTCAGCTTCGACCGCGTGGTCAAGATCGCTGACGAAAACGGCCCGTCATCACTGCTGTGGAACCTTGACTCTACCGAGGCCAAGGATGACACCACCGTTGTCTTCCACCTCAAGAACGCCAACGACCAGACCTTCCCAGCCACTCTGTCGAGCCCGGCTGGTCCAATCATTGACGAAGAGGTGTTCCCAGCCGACAAGGTTCTCTCAGACGAAGAGATCGCCAAGGCGCATCCATTCGCTGGACAGTACGACATCACCTCGTACAAGAAAAACGAGCTGGTGGGCTTCAAGAAGTTTGATGGCTACAACGGCAGCCTGGGCGCTGCGGTCAACAGCGTTGTAAACCTGAAGTACTACACCGACTCAAGCAACCTCAAGCTCGACGTGCAGAAGGGCAACATCGACGTTGCAGCTCGCAGCCTCTCGGCTACCGACATCGAGTCCCTCGCGAACGACAGCAATGTGACTGTCCACAAGGGCCCAGGTGGAGAGATTCGCTACATCGTCTTCAACTTCGACACTCAGCCGTTTGGCGCGAAGACCGCAGAAGCCGATGCCAAGAAGGCTCTCGCCGTTCGTCAGGCAGTCGCTCACATCGTTGACCGTCAGGCCATCAGCGACCAGGTTTACAAGGGCACTTACACGCCGCTTTACAGCTACGTGCCAACCGGCATCCCTGGTGCAGTAGAACCTCTGAAGGACCTCTACGGCAAGGGTGGTGCACCAGATGTTGACGCTGCCAAGGCTCTGTTCCAGTCGGCGGGCATCACGGCACCAGTGACCCTGAACCTACAGTGGACGCCAGCTCACTACGGCCCATCCTCTGGCGACGAGTACGCGCTCATCAAGAGCCAGCTCGAGGCAACCGGTCTGTTCAAGGTCAACCTGCAGTCAACCGAGTGGGTCACCTACACGGATGAGCGCAAGAAGGATGCCTACCCTGCTTACCAGCTGGGTTGGTTCCCTGACTATTCAGACGCCGACAACTGGTTGACTCCGTTCTTCCTGCAGGGAGGCTTCTTGCACAACCACTACGACAACGCAGCGGTTGACGCGCTGATCACCAAGCAGGGTGTCGAGACCGACCCGGCTGCTCGTCAGCAGGAGATCGAGGCAATCCAGCTCGCCGTAGCGAAGGACCTATCAACGGTTCCACTGCTCCAGGGTTCGCAGGTCGTAGTTGCCGGCAAGAACGTCAAGGGTGTCGTCCTCGACGCTTCGTTCAAGCTGCGCTTTGCATCGCTAACCAAGTAAGTAACACCTTGGCAAAGGGTCGGTCGTTTGGCCGACCCTTTGCTATTGGTTGCCCTATTCTGAGCTGAGAGTTTCGAAGAAGAAAACGAGTATGAAAAAAACGAGCACCACTGGCTTTTTCAAGTCGCCGCTGCTGCGCTACTTAGCGGTGCGTTTTCTTCTGATTTTTCCGACCGTTTTCATTCTGGTCTCCATGGTTTTCTTCGTCATGCGCGCCATTGGTGATCCGATCACAGCCGCTCTCGGTGGCCGCCTCAGCGATGAGGAATTGCAAAAACGCATCCATGCCGCGGGTTATGACCGACCGGTCTGGATTCAATACGTTGAATACCTAACGCAAATTGCCCGAGGTGATTTCGGTCGCACGATTTCGACCAATCAGACCATCGGTGAATTGCTCGGCACCTACGGCATGGCAACCGTGGAGCTGACCGTTTATTCGGTCATCATCGCGCTGGTGGTCGGTATTCCACTGGGCATGATTGCCGCTCGCTACCGCGATACCGCGAAGGACGCCCTCGCCCGACTCTTTGGCATCCTCGCTTACGCAACTCCGGTGTTTTTTGTCGGCCTGCTTTTGAAACTGGTTTTTGCAGTCGCGATTCCAATTTTGCCGGTCGCGGGTCGAGCATCGGTCGGCACCGAATTGCTGTTGCAAACCGTGCCCAGCCCGACCGGTTTTTTCCTAATCGATGCGCTCAGGACCGGCGATGCCAGCCTAATTGGCGATGTGATTAGCCATGCGGTGCTGCCCTCGCTCGCGCTGGGACTACTAACGGCTGGAGTGTTCTTGCGATTGGTGCGAACCAACATGATTGGAACTCTCAACACTGATTATGTGGATGCGGCACGCTCGCGAGGTGTTTCTGAGTACCGCTTGGTGACCAAGCACGCATACCGCCCGGCTTTGATTCCGGTGATTACGGTGATCGGTATGCAGATCGCCGTGCTCTTGAGCGGTGCAGTCCTGACCGAGACGACCTTCGAGTGGAAGGGGCTTGGGTTTGAGCTCTCGACGTTCTTGAACGCTCGTGACTTCGTCGCGGTGCAGGGAATCGTGGCCCTGCTGGCCGTAATCGTTGCGGTCACAAACTTCATAGTTGACGTGATTGCCGCGCTCATTGACCCGAGGATCAAGTTCTAATGGCACAGTTCAAGAAACGATTTGCCGGGGGTCTGCTCGGATCAATGAGGCGCAGCCGTGGAGTTCAGCGCGGCATGCTGATCACCGGGTTGACCCTGACCGGGTTTTTCATGTTGCTCGCGCTCGTGGCACCGCTGATCGCGCCTTACGGCTATGCGCAGCTCCAAGACGCATCCGGTTATTTCGGCGCGCAGGAACCGCCTTCGGCAAAGCATTTGCTCGGCACCACGGTCGGCGGTATGGACGTCCTCAGTCGCGTAATTTGGGGCAGTCAAACCGCTTTGATGGTGATTGTTATCGCGGTCGCAATGTCAATTTTCGCCGGTGTGATCCTCGGGCTCTTATCTGGTTACTTTGGCGGATGGGTCGATCGCGTGCTGGTTGTCGTGGCCGATGCCGTCTATGCCTTCCCTTCGCTCTTGCTAGCGATTTCGCTCTCGATTGTGATTAGCGGTGGTCGTAGCGGTCTATTCACCGGCATCCTGGCTACGGCCGCGTCAATCACGGTGGTTTTCATTCCGCAGTATTTCCGTGTGGTCCGAGCCGAGACCCTTCGAGTAAAAGGCGAGGCCTTTGTCGAATCGGCTCGCGTTATCGGTGCCAGCCACTGGCGCATCATGGTTCGTCATGTGTTCCGGAACGCGACGCGCACGCTGCCGTTGATTCTGACGCTGAACGCATCCGAGGCCATTTTGACTCTTGCCGGACTCGGCTTTCTCGGCTTCGGAATCGATCCGACGATGGGTGCCGAGTGGGGCTACGACTTGAACCGTTCGGTGGCTGATGTTTCGGCTGGCATCTGGTGGACTTCGGTGTTCCCCGGTGTGTCGATCGTGCTCGTCGTGCTTGGCATCACGCTGGTGGGTGAGAGCTTGAATGACCTGGCTGATCCGCGCCTGCGAGCTCGTTCTTCGGCTGTGCTGGACGCCGAGGAGGTGGCCGCGTGATCGACCCAATCCTTGACATTCAGAATCTGCAGGTTGCCTTCTCGACCGATGCGGGCACAGTAACTGCCGTCGGCGGAGTCAGCCTGCAAGTCAATCCAGGCGAGGTGCTCGCTGTGGTTGGTGAATCAGGTTCTGGCAAATCGGTTACCGCACGTTCAGTTCTCGGTTTGTTGCCCGGCACCGCCATTGCCAAGGGGGCCATTTTGCTGGCCGGTCAGGATGTGCTGCGGCTGAGTCCAGACCAACTGCGCGCGGCTCGTGGTCGCGATGCCGCAATGGTGTTTCAAGAACCGAGCACCGCGCTCAACCCGGTCTACACGGTTGGCTGGCAAATCATCGAGGGTTTGCGGGCGCATACACCCAAGGGGCAGAAGTTTGATGCCAAGGCTGCGCGGGCCAAGGCCATCGAAATTCTGCGCCGCGTCGGTATTCCAGAGCCTGAGACCCGCATCGACTACTACCCGCATCAGTTCTCCGGTGGTCAAAAACAGCGCGTTGTCATAGCCTGCGCGCTCGTGCTCGAGCCCAAACTAATCCTCGCGGATGAACCAACCACGGCACTTGATGTGACTGTCCAAGCCGAAATTCTGGACCTCCTGCGTGCCTGCCGTGATTTGACCGGCGCGGCCATTTTGCTAATCACGCACAACATGGGTGTGGTTGCTGATCTCGCCGATCGGGTGGCCGTGATGTATCAGGGCCATCTGGTTGAACAGGCGCCGGTGGATGAGCTCTTCGCAAACCCGCGTGAAGACTACACTCGCAGGCTTCTGGCGGCCGTGCCACGCATCGGCCAGTCCGAGGCACTGAGGTTGCCGCTCGCGAACACCGTAGCTGAGCCGACTGTTGCTGCGCGAAACCTAAGCATCACCTATCCGGGTCGATTCGGGCGAGCCGGTTTCACTGCCGTGGATGATGTAACTTTCGACATCCTCCCTGGTGAGGTTGTTGGCCTCGTCGGCGAGAGCGGTTCAGGCAAAACCACTATCGGCCGGGCCATGGTTGGTTTGACCAAAGCCACTGGCGGCAGCATGAAGGTGCTCGGCTTTGACGTTGTCGGTGCCAAAAGTGCGGATTTCAAAGCCGTTGCCGACCAGGTGGGTTTCGTTTTTCAAGATCCGGCATCGAGTTTCAATCCGCTGCTGACC
>JAGWTM010000016.1 GCA_028868975.1 Actinomycetales bacterium | reverse complement strand
GGGTGGAGCAGTTCGGTAGCTCGCCGGGCTCATAACCCGGAGGTCGTAGGTTCAAATCCTGCCCCCGCAACCACGAAAGAAAACCCAGTCAGCTCCGACTGGGTTTTCGCTTTAACCGATGCGCCACGTCTGGGCTTTGCGCATCCGTGGACAATCTCGGGGTTGTGAACAAACCGCTCGCGACTTTGGTCGGCGGGTTACCTTGCCAGAGTGTTTTCGCCCCATGTCATTTCTCGAAAGATTGCCAAATTTGGCGCGACCTTGAAGCTGGTCCTCGGCGTCTTGGTTTTGGCGGTGTCCTTCGTTTTGCCTTGCAATTTGGCCGCCACTCCAGCCTGGGCCTGCTCTACGGCAGGGCAAAACTCTGCTGGATTCAATTACTCATCCCAGTTGACTGCATCGACTCTTGTGGTCTGCAACTCGACCGGAGCAACCGCGAGCGTTCCGGGCTCCGCTGTGACATCCAATCAAGCGCCTCCGAAACCGGTCGTGGTTTGCAGCACGAAGCGGCAGACGATTTTCACCGGGCCTCCGACCTTTGCAACTAAGCAGGTGAGCGTGACAGTGTGCGGCACTGCAGTCTGGGTGAAAAACATTGTGCCGCCACCGCCCAAATCGACCACCGTGACAAGTCCGGCAACTCAGGTGAGTTCCGTCTCGAATGCCAACGCGAGTTTTAGTCCGGACCCGATCCAACTTCGGGCAGACCAAACGGTTCTGATGCCCGATGAACCTGCGCAATTCTCAGCCATCGCCGCGCTGCACTACCGAACCGGCAGCCTGCTTGGGCAAGGCGTTACCGTTCGCTTCACACCGACTCTTATTAGCTGGGATTTCGGTGCTGGATTGAGCGCACCCGAACCATTTGGAATTCGCGGAACCGTCTCCCGCAGCTTCGGCATCACCGGGAGTCAACCCGTGCTGGCTGTCGTGCGATTTGAGGCCGCCTATCGATTTGCGGGTCAGACTAACTGGACTACCGAGGCGGGATACCTAGCTAAGGATGCATCCGTAACTGTGATCGTTCAACGCGCTGTGACACCATCGGCTGCCGCACCAAAGATCGTGCCGCAGCCCGCGCCAAAGCCTCCGCGAGTTCGCCTGGTTGCTCACAATTGCATGGAAAACCCAAGTGCGCGCGGATGCCCATAGCGAACTACCAGAAAACTTTCAGACGGCTTTCATAAACTAATCAGGCTCTCTTGCGATGCTCATTGCACCGAGCTTGAAAGGTATGCAAAGTGTCAGAAAACGAAAACAAAGGTCCATTCGAATTCGTCGCAACTCCAGCCGAAAGACGTAATCACCAGTTTTTGTTCGAGACCCCGGCCGAAGATAGTGCCGCCAGCCGCGCTGGCAAGGGCAAGGGTCTGCGTGGCAAGGCCCTGAGTACCGGCGCCATGATTGCCATTGGCTCGATTGCCAGCGCCGGAGTGGGTGCTGGAGTCGGTGTGGCTGCCTACTCGCTGATCTCGGCACCAGCACCGATCGTGGTCAACAACGCGGAGAGCGTCAACTGGGTTACCGCGGCTGCAGCGGTGGCCTCGCCATCGGTCGTCACCGTGAACGTGAGTTCGGCACAGTCGGCAGGCAACGGGTCCGGAGAATTTCTAACTGCTGACGGGTACATTCTCACCAATACCCACGTGGTCACTCTCGACGGTGAATCGGCCTCCGTAAACATCGAGGTGAAAACCTTCGATGGCAAGATCTACAAGGCCAGAGTGATTGGAACCGACCCGACCAACGACCTTGCCGTCATTAAGGTCGATGCCCCGGTCGAATTCACGCCAATCAAATTCGCGGACTCGACCAAGCTCAACGTCGGAGACAATGTGGTCGCCATCGGTGCACCTCTCGGACTCGCTCAGACCGTGACCAAGGGCATCGTCTCGGCTCTGAACCGAACGATTCAGGTTGCCAATTCAGCAGCGCCAAGCACCGGCTCAAACAGCGATGGCTTCGGCGGACTCCAGTTCTTCAACGGCACCGGTTCATCCATTAACCTCTCGGTGATTCAAACGGATGCGGCGATCAACCCGGGTAACTCGGGCGGCGCTCTCGTCGATGAGAAAGGTCGTTTGGTCGGTGTCAACGTTGCCATCGCAAATGCGGGCAGCAGTGGCCAATCGGGCAGCATCGGCGTCGGCTTTGCGATTCCGGCAAACATCGCCAAGCGCATCGCATCCGAAATCATCAAGACCGGCTCTGCCAGCCACGCATTGCTAGGCGCGATGGTTTCAGACGCAACCAACTCATCAAACTCCGCTTCGTTCAGCATCGGTGCCAAGGTTGAGAAACTCACCGCTGGCGGAGCCGCCGAAAAGGGTGGCGTGCAGGTTGGCGACGTAATCGTGAAGTTCAACGGAACCGCAATTGCCTCGGCGAGTGAATTGACGGCTGCGGTTCGACAGTTGGCTGCAAACTCTCGAGCAACGCTCGAACTGGTCCGCGCTGGCAAGACTTTGACTCTTGAGGTTACGCTTGGCAACGCAAACGACTTAACCAACTAAGCCCCCAATCAAGACACCCAATACGAGAAACCAGAGGTATGCGATGAGCGACGATTTTGGCCGTGACACCGTCGGTGGCGCTGACGCATCCGGTTCGCTGCTGCTTGAAAAGCAGCCCGAGATTCTCGAACCGGGGGATCACGAACGCTTCTCGCACTATGTTCGCAAAGAAAAAATCGTCGAGTCTGCCGTGCTCGGTGTGCCCGTGACCGCACTCTGCGGCAAGGTTTGGGTGCCCGGTCGCGATCCAGAGAAGTTCCCGGTTTGTCCGACCTGTCGTGAAATTTACGAGGGTCTTCGCCCCGAGCCTGAAGACGGAGACACCGGCAACGCCGAATAGACTTTGGTCTTGTGAACGACGCACCAATTGGCATTTTTGACTCGGGAGTTGGCGGGCTGACCGTAGCTCGAGCCATCATCGATCAGCTGCCGAACGAGTCGATCATCTACGTCGGCGACACCGCCAATTCGCCCTATGGTCCGAAGTCGATTTCAGAGGTGCGTGAACTTGCTCTCAACGTCATGGACCGGCTCGTCGACGAGGGCGTCAAGCTTTTAGTTATCGCCTGTAACTCCGCTTCGGCAGCAGTGCTTCGAGACGCGCGCGAGCGCTACACCGAGGGACGCGGCATTCCGGTGGTCGAAGTTATTCAGCCCGCCGCTCGGCGAGCTGTCGCTGCGACCCGCAATCATCACGTGGGCGTCATCGGCACCAACGCCACTATTACCTCGCGTGCCTACGATGACGCATTCGCTGCGGCCGTGGACATTCAACTCACCAGCGCCGCCTGCCCGAGTTTTGTCGAATTCGTCGAGCGCGGGGAGACCTCCGGCCCCGAGTTGTTGGCCGCTGCTAAGCAGTACCTCGAGCCGATCAAGCAGGCCGGGGTTGACACCCTGGTGCTGGGCTGCACTCACTATCCGCTTCTCACGGGCGCAATTTCGTACGTGATGGGCGACGGGGTGACGCTCGTTTCGAGCGCCGAAGAAACCGCTAAAGACGTATACCGAACCCTGGTCGCGCACCACCTCGAGCGCACCGCAACCACCCGGCCTGAATACCGTTTTCAGGCCACCGGAGACGCCAAATCGTTTGGCAAACTAGCTCGTCGCTTCCTCGGTCCCGAGGTCGTTGACGTTGAAAACATCGGAGAAAAATGACCACTCGTGCCGACGGCCGCACCCCCAACCAGCTTCGTGAGATCACCATCGAGCGCGGCTGGTCAGCCCATGCTGAGGGCAGCGCCCTGATCAGTTTCGGCGGCACCAAGGTTCTGTGCACGGCATCCTTCACGGCGGGCGTGCCTCGTTGGAAGGTGGGCAAAGGCGAGGGTTGGGTTACAGCTGAGTACGCCATGTTGCCTCGCGCCACACACGACCGCAACGACCGTGAGGCCGTCAAGGGCAAGATCGGTGGTCGCACCCATGAAATCAGCCGCCTGATTGGTCGCAGCCTGCGAGCCATTGTCGATGTTCGCGAACTCGGCGAAAACACGATTGTCATCGACTGTGACGTGCTTCAAGCCGACGGCGGCACCCGAACAGCTGCCATCACCGGCGCATACATCGCACTTGCTGACGCGATTGCTTGGGGCGTGGCCAACAAGCACATTTCGGCCAAGGCAAAGGTGCTCACCGACAGCGTCAGCGCGGTTTCGGTAGGCATCATCGATGGTGAGCCGTTTCTCGATTTGGCTTATGTCGAAGATGTCCGCGCCGAGACCGACATGAACGTTGTCGCAACCGGCAGCGGCAAGTTCGTCGAGGTGCAGGGCACCGCTGAGGGCGTACCTTTTGATCGGACCGAGCTGGATGCGCTGCTCGATTTGGCTCTCGATGGCACCAAAAAGTTGACACAGATTCAAAGGGACGCGCTCGCGTGAAACTCGTCCTTGCAACCCACAACCAGGGCAAGGTGGATGAGCTCCGCGCAATCCTGAGCGTCTCGGCGCCGGCGGTTGAGTTGGTCGGTTATGACGGCCCGGAGCCGGTAGAAGACGGCACAAGCTATCTCGAAAACGCGCTTATCAAGGCTCGAGCAGCACACCGTCACACCGGTCTGCCCGCGATTGCCGACGATTCGGGAATCGCCGTGGAAATTCTTGGCGGCTCACCCGGCATTTTCACCGCAATCTGGTCCGGCAGCAAAGACAACGTGGCCAACAGACAATTGCTGTTGGCGCAATTGCGCGACATTGCCGATGAGCACCGACAGGCCGCTTTTATCTGCACGATCGCGATGGTCGATGACGAGGGTGAGCGAAGCTTCACTGGAATTTGGCCCGGACGGGTCGCTCGAGAAGAGCGTGGAGAATACGGTCACGGTTACGACCCGGTGTTTATTCCCGAGGGTTTCGAGGTTACGGCTGCCGAATTAGAGCCGGAAGTCAAAAACTCGATGAGCCACCGCAGTCTGGCTCTCGAGCAGCTTGCTGCCTACCTAAACGCGGTCGGTTGAGCCGGTAGCCTCGGCTGATTTTTCGCCTTTGCGAGCGCGAATCACTTCGAGTGCGATAGGTATCGTCGAAAGCACCACGAAACCGAGAGTGAAATACTCAACGTGCTGCGCGACAAATGCGATGCCGCCAAGGAAGTAACCCATCAGGGTCACGCCCGAACCCCAACCCAGTACGCCCCAAACGTTGTACTTCAAGAATCGTCGGTAATTCATTTCACCAACTCCAGCCGCGACTGGAACAAAAGTGCGCATGACCGGCACAAAGTGGGCGAGGATGATGGCTCGGGCGCCATACCGTTCAAAGAAAACGTGAGCGCGGTCAACGTTTTTGTGACTAAAGAATCGACTCTCCTCGCGGTTGAAAACCGCTGGGCCAACTCGTCGGCCAATCCAATAACCGGTTTGATCGCCGAGCCATGCCGAAGCCGAAATCAGCAGGCAGACTGCCCAAATCGGCCAGCTAATTGCGCCGCCAGCGACCAGCAAACCCGTGACAAAGAGCAGGGAATCGCCGGGTAGGAAGAAACCTACGAGAAGGCCAGTTTCGATGAAAACGATGAGGCAAATCCCGAGGATTGCGAAGCCGCCCATCGTTGCGACGAGCTGCTCTGGCTGAAGCCAACTGATTCCAAACACGCGCCCCTAGCAGGAATCGAACCTGCGCACCCGCCTCCGGAGAGCGGCGCTCTATCCCCTGAGCTATAGGGGCTAGGGTGCCTTAAGTCTACCCGCGGTCTCTCTAGGCTTATCTCAAAGTTTTTTCAGAAAGTGTGGGTCTTCCGATGGCTCTTCGATTGCCCGGTCAGTGGGTTTGGGACTCCTGGTATGCGTTTGACGGTGTTAACCACCACGCGTTCTATCTTCAGGCGAGCCGCGCCTTGGGCGACCCTCAACGTCGTCATCGCAACACGTCGGTCGGCCACGCGGTGTCGACGGACCTGCAAAATTGGACGGTGCTCAGGGACGCCCTAACCCCGAGCGAATCTCCGGCTTTCGATAGTTGGACCACGTGGACCGGATCGGTATTGCGCCACGAGGGCAAGTGGTTCATGTTTTACACCGGCACATCCCGTGAGAATGCTGGGCAGCGGCAAACGGTTGGTTTGGCGACCAGCGATGATCTGGTGACCTGGACCAAAATCGAGTCACCTGCCGGACCGGGTGAGCCTCTGGTGGCCGCCGACCCGCGCTGGTATCAGACCCTCGAGGGCGGTTTCAGTAATGAACCGTTCCGCGACCCTTGGGTGTTTCGCTTGCCGGGTGAAGCCGATGACGGGCTCTGGCACATGCTCACCACGGCAAACTCGGCGGCCAGCAACACGGGTCATCAGGACGGCGTTATGGCCCATGCCACCAGCGAAGATCTCATCCACTGGACTGTTCGTGAGCCGTTGAGCCTGCCCGAGCAGGGCTTCGGCGAAACTGAGGTGTTCCAGTTCGAAATCGTGGACGGGGTGCCGATAATCCTGTTCTGCTGCGGCCCAATCTGGTTGCATCCGTCGCGATTGGATGCGGGCGAGCGCGGCGGCGTCTATTCCCTGCCGGTCGCGGCCGACCTGAGCGATGTCGATTTCAATCGCGCTGTGCTGTTCGACGCACCGGGACTCTATGCCTCGAGACTCGTGAAACTCGACAGTGGCTGGAATTTGATTGGCTTCTGGGATGCACCCGACGGAACCTTCGTGGGTGAACTTTCTGATCCGATTCCGGTAACCGCCGATCCGGTGCGTGGTCTAGTCCGGCGCTAGCAACTATCGGTAATATTGAAGGCAAGCTATCGCTTCTAGGCACTGCGTCGTGCCGCCGGTCGTAACGCGAGAAAATCACCCAGGTTCTTCGCGCTCGACCCCAATCGGTTAGGAACCTCCCGTGACCCCAGCAGACCTGTCTGCGGCTATCGTTCGAATCCTCGAGTCGCTCCAGGCTCAAGGGAAACTCGGTGCTGCCGATTTGCCAACTGAGGTAGTCATCGAACGACCTAAAAACCGTGAGCACGGTGACTGGGCAACCAATGCCGCCATGCAGTTGGCTGGCCGATTCGGAATGAACCCACGCGCCTTCGCGGAGCTGGTTGCGGGCGAGCTTAGCCAGGTCGACGGCATTGCAAAAGTTGACATTGCTGGCCCGGGCTTCATCAACCTGACTTTGGATGCAGCAGCCGCGGGCGAGCTCGTCAAAACCATTGTTGAGGCTGGTGCATCCTTCGGACGCGGTGTGGCTATGGCTGGCGTGAAGATGAACCTGGAGTTCGTCTCGGCCAACCCAACCGGCCCGATTCACCTCGGCGGAACCCGCTGGGCTGCAGTGGGTGACGCTCTGGCTCGCGTCTTCGAGGCGCAGGGTGCAGACGTCACTCGCGAGTACTACTTCAATGACCACGGCGCTCAGATTGACCGTTTTGCTCGTTCGCTGCTCGCTCGAGCCCGAGGCCTTGACGCGCCGGAAGATGGCTACGGTGGTGCCTACATCCAGGACATCGCAGACCGTGTGCTTGCCGGCACCGCCGAAGATATTCTGGCTCTGGATGATGCCGAGGCTCAGGAGGCTTTCCGAGCCGCCGGAGTCGAGTTGATGTTCGAGGAAATCCGAATTTCGCTGCACGATTTTGGCGTCGATTTCGATGTGTTCTTCCACGAGAATTCGCTCTACGAGTCGGGAGCCGTGGACCGCGCGATTGCAAGGCTCAAGGAACTCGGCCACATGTTTGAGGCCGAAGGTGCCCTCTGGTTACGCACCTCTACTTTTGGTGATGACCGCGATCGTGTCGTCATCAAGAGCGACGGCGATGCCGCATACATCGCTGGAGACCTGGCTTATTACCTAGACAAGCGCTCGCGAGGCTTCGATCAGTGCATTTACATGCTCGGCGCCGACCACCACGGTTATGTTCCGCGCATGATGGCCATGTGTGCCGCCTTCGGCGACGAACCTGGCAAGAACCTCGAAATTCTCATCGGTCAAATGGTCAACCTAGTCAAGGACGGCACCCCGGTCCGCATGTCCAAGCGTGCCGGAACCGTGGTCACCATGGAGGACTTGGTCGATGCCGTCGGCGTCGATGCGGCACGTTACGCGCTGTCACGTAGCTCGATTAATCAGAGCCTTGACATCGACCTAGATCAGCTGACCAAAAAGACCAACGACAACCCGGTTTTCTACGTGCAGTACGCGCACGCGCGAACCCAGCAAGTGGCAAACAACGCGGCCTCGCTCGGGGTCGATCGCAGCGAGTTTTCACCAGATTTGCTGAGCCATGCAAGTGAGGGCGAGTTGATCGCAAAGCTGACCGAGTTCCCGCGCGTTCTCGGTCAAGCCGCTGAGTTCAGAGAACCTCATCGCGTTGCCAGACACCTCGAAGAGGTGGCCGGTGCCTATCACCGCTGGTATGACAATTGCCGCGTGACTCCGCTCTCGGGCGGCGAGGTAACCACCTTGCACCGCACGCGCCTCTGGCTCAACGATGCAACCGGCGTTGTATTGCGCAATGGCCTATCGCTGCTCGGCGTCAGCGCTCCGGAGCGGATGTAACTATGACTAACCCACTAGCACCTTCGTGGTTGACCCCTCCTGAGGATGTCAACGCTTTAGACGCCCGAGTTTGGCCCAAGAACACCGTGCGTCGCGATTCTGGCGAACTCGAATTTGCCGGGGTGCCAGCCAGCGAACTTGCCGGTCAGTTCGGAACACCGCTTTACGTGCTCGATGAGCAAACCTTCCGAGAGAACGCGAAACACGCCAAGGCGGTTGCCGAGCGGGTTGCTGCCGAGGTCGGCACCACCGCCAAGGTTTACTACGCCAGCAAGGCTTTCTTGAGCACGGAGATCGCCAGCTGGATTCACGAAGATGGTCTCAACATTGATGTCGCTAGTGGCGGCGAATTCGCGGCGGCTCTGGCCGGTGGCGTGCCCGCAGAGCGCATCGGGCTACACGGCAACAACAAGTCACTGCGTGAAATCGGTCGCGCTGTCACCGCTGGTGTCGGAGCAATCGTGGTCGACAGCGAGATCGAAATCGAGCGCATTGCCTCGGCCGCAGGCGCTCAAGACAAAATTCAACCGGTTCGCCTACGCATCAACACCGGCGTCCACGCCAACACTCACGATTTCTTGGCGACCGCTCGCGAGGACCAGAAATTCGGCATTCCGATCAAGGATGCCCCAGCGCTGGTGGCGAAGATTCGCGCCGAACGTCACCTCAAGTTCATCGGGCTGCACCAGCACGTGGGCTCGCAGATTTTTTCACCCGAGGGTTTTGTCGAGTCAGCCAAGCGTCTGATTCGACTGCACGCGGAGCTCCTCTCGAACGGCGACATCCCCGAGATCAACCTGGGTGGTGGATTCGGCATCAACTACAAGCCGGCCGACCAAGCTCCTGAACTCGAGGACTTCCTAGAGGCGATCATCCGTGCCGTCGCCGACGAATGCAAAGATTTGGGAATCGCGGTTCCAAAACTCGCCTTCGAGCCAGGACGGTTTATCGCGGGTAACGCCGGGATCACGCTCTACAACGTGGGAACCATCAAAGACGTTGCCGTCAGTGACTCTGCAACCCCTGCGGTTCGCAAGTACGTTTCGGTCGATGGCGGCATGAGCGACAACGCTCGTCCCGCTCTCTACGAAGCCGAGTATCACGCCGTTCTCGCCGGTCGCTCCAGCGATGCGGCTCCCGCGCTGGCGCGCGTAGTCGGCAAGCACTGCGAGAGCGGTGACATCGTGGTGAGACACGATTACCTACCGGCCGATGTTGCTCCGAATGACCTGCTCGCGGTTGCCGCCACCGGCGCATACTGCTATTCATTGTCAAGTAATTACAACTTCCTGACTCGCCCTCCGGTGGTCGCGGTGCTCAATGGCACTCCGCGCCTTATCATTCGAGGCGAGACCGAAGCCGACCTCTTCACGCGCGACCTGCGCTACCAATCGGATGCCGCCCAAAAGGCAAAAGGCAACTAACAGCGCAACCAATCGAAAGAGATAAACCGTGACCGAATATCGTCCGCTACGAATCGCACTTCTGGGTGCCGGTTCTGTTGGTGCTCAGGTTGCTCGCCTGCTGACCGAAAACAAGGCCGAACTTGCTGCTCGCGTCGGAGCCGAACTTGAGTTGGTCGGAATCGCCGTGCGCGATCTGAACTCACCTCGTGCCGAAGGCGTTCCAACCGAGTTGCTCACCACCGATGCCCAGTCCTTGATCCTGGGCGCCGACATAGTTATCGAGGTTATGGGTGGCATCGAACCGGCACGCACCTACATCCTCCAGGCGCTAAACAGCGGTTCGGATGTGATCACCGCGAACAAGGCCTTGCTAGCCACTCACGGCATCGAACTTTTTGACACTGCCGAGCAGGTTGGTGCGCAGCTTTACTTCGAGGCCGCAGTTGCTGGCGCAATTCCGATTATTCGCCCGCTGCGAGAATCACTCGCGGGCGACAAGGTCACCCGAATCATGGGTATTGTCAACGGCACCACGAACTACATCCTCGATCGCATGGATTCAACCGGAGCCAGTTTCGACGAGGCGCTCGCCGAAGCCAAGGAGCTCGGTTATGCCGAGGCCGACCCGACCGCCGATGTCGAAGCATATGACGCCGCGCAAAAGGCAGCCATTCTCGCTTACCTGGGCTTCCACAACGAAGTTCCACTTGAGAACGTTTATCGCGAGGGCATCACCAAGGTCACTCCCGAGCAGATTGCTGCTGCTCGTCGCGACGGTTATGTCATCAAACTGTTGGCGATTGCTGAGAGCTTGCCTGCCGATGAAAATGGCCCGGCCGGAATTTCGGTGCGTGTCCACCCTTGCCTGATCGAACGTACCCACCCTCTCGGTTCGGTGCGCGGGGCGTTCAACGCGGTGTTCGTCGAAGCCGAGGCGGCTGGCTCGCTCATGTTCTACGGTGCTGGCGCCGGTGGCGTTCAAACCGCATCCGCAGTGCTGGGTGACCTGGTTTCAGCGGCCAAGCGTCACGTAGCCGGCGGTCCCGGTTTGGCCGATTCCGTGCACGCAAACCTTCCAGTACTACCGATCGAGCGCGTTCGCACCCGCTACCAAATCACCATCGAGGTCAAGGACCAGCAGGGTGTGCTCGCGGCGGTCGCGAACATTTTCACGCAGCACGGCGTCTCGATTGAGACGGTCGAGCAGACCGTGGCGCGCGCGCAAGACGGCAAACGAGTTTCAACCGCGACCCTAGAGGTCGGCACGCATGAGGCAACCGAAGCTGCGCTCGCAGCCGTTGTGGATGCGCTCGCCGTCAGCGAGGTCGTCGAGAAAATTACTTCAGTCCTACGAGTAGAGGGAATCTAAATGGCACACCAGTGGCGCGGAGTTATCCGCGAATACTTTGATCGTCTTGACATCGAGCAGGACAGCCCGATTATCACCCTCGGCGAAGGTGGGACCCCGCTAGTTGAGGCGCCTCGCCTGGCTACGCTGGTTGGCGCTGAGCGCGTCCTCTTGAAGGTCGAAGGCATGAACCCGACTGGTTCGTTCAAGGACCGCGGCATGACCATGGCGGTTTCGAAGGCCATCGGCCACGGGGCCAAGGCGGTTATCTGTGCCTCAACCGGCAACACCTCGGCCTCGGCCGCTGCATATGCCGCCGCGGCAGGCATCACCTCGGTGGTCTTGGTTCCAGACGGCAAGATCGCATTGGGCAAGCTCAGCCAGGCCGTAGCCCACAAGGCACAAATTCTGCAGGTTCGCGGAAACTTCGATGACTGCCTCGACCTGGCACGTGACCTCGCCGATAACTACCCGGTTCACCTGGTCAACTCGGTCAACCCAGACCGCATCGAAGGCCAGAAGACCGGTGCTTTCGAGGTTGTCGATTCGCTCGGGTTCGCTCCAGACATGCACGTTCTGCCAGTCGGCAACGCCGGTAACTACTCGGCATACTTCAAGGGCTATGCCGAGGATCTGGCCGAAGGGCGTATCAAGGCGCTTCCTCAGATGTGGGGCTTCCAGGCTGAAGGCTCAGCTCCGTTCACCATGGGTGGTCCGGTCAAGAACCCCGAAACTATTGCTACCGCAATTCGCATCGGCAACCCTGCCTCGTGGGACCTCGCGCAGAATGCTCGCAGCGTTTCGAACGGGCTCTTCGGTGCCGTCAGCGACAAGCAGATTCTTTGGATGCACCGCTTCCTGTCACAGGAAGTCGGCGTTTTTGTTGAGCCATCATCGGCCACCGGTGCTGCCGGTCTTTACAAGCAGTCGCAGCAGGGTGCCGACCTGGCTGGCAAGACCATCGTCGTGACCGTGACCGGTCACGGTCTCAAGGATGCCCTCTGGGCCCTCAAGGATGAAGACGGCAACGAGATTGCACCAACCTCGGTGTCAACCAACGCCGATGAGGTTGCCGAGAGCCTCGGCCTAGTCCGCAAGTAAGCACATCGGTTAGCGACAAGAGCATGGCAAACATCATCGGCAGAAAAGTCACGGTCAAGGTTCCGGCCACCTCAGCCAATCTCGGTCCTGGTTTTGACACGCTCGGAATGGCTCTGTCCTACTACGACGAATTGGTGGTCGAGGCTGTCCCGGGCGCAGGGGCCGTGGTTGCCGTCACCGGTGAGGGCGCTGGCGAAGTTCCTACCGACGAGAGCAACCTGGTCGTGAAGTCGATTGCCTACACTTTCAACCACTTCGGTCAGCCACTACCGGGTCTTCGCCTAACCGCGCACAACATCATCCCGCACGGTCGTGGGATGGGCTCATCGGGAGCAGCCGTGGTTTCGGGCATCATTGCCGCCAAGGGGTTGCTATCGGACGTCGTTGAGATGACCGATAACGACCTGCTGCAGATTGCCACCGAGATCGAGGGCCACCCAGACAATGTGGCGCCGGCGCTGTTCGGCGGTTTGACCATTGCCTGGCAAGAGAGCGACGGCCCGCACTACAAGAAACTCTTCGTGCATCGCGGAGTTGCTCCGCTGGAGCTCGTCCCAAATTTCAAAATGTCGACCGCGCTGGCACGCTCGCTTCAGCCAGAATCGGTTCCCCACGATGATGCGGTTTTCAATGTTTCACGATCGGCCTTGCTGATTGCCGCCTTGACTCAAAGCCCAGAACTGCTGCTCTCGGCAACCGAGGACCGTTTGCATCAGGATTACCGTGCAGCGGCCATGCAGGAGACCCACGCGATGGTCAGTTTGCTTCGCGAGGCCGGCTATGCCGCCGTTGTTTCCGGTGCCGGACCATCGGTGCTCGTGCTCTGTACCGGCCCAGCCGAGCGCCTTGAAGCTGCCAAACTTGCTACGACACGTTATCCAGAGTGGACACCACTACTTTTGGCGGTCGACTTTAAAGGTGCTACTGTTGTAGTGCACCACGAAGCGGCAGCCAGCTAGGCGCCCCACCGATTGAGTGCAGCACCGAGCATCAAAAGTAGCGATTAGGTGCGTTCAATCAGAACCTGAATCAACCTCCCTCAACAGCAGAGTTTGAACGGTTCGAAACCTCCAGCTTTTTGACCGGGACCTAATCCCGTCGAATGCGATGCAAGAGGCCAAGCCTCCATCGATACCTCCAAGAAAGACAATCAATATGGACGAGATCCAGCAAGAAAAACCAGCAGCCCGCCGTGGTCGTCGCGTAGTCGCAGACGTTAGCGCCGAAGCAAGCAAGACCGAAGCCCCTAAGGCCGAGGCCCCGAAGAGCGAGGCTGGCGAGACCGCAACCGCTCCAAAGCGCACCCGCAAGCCAGCAGCCAAGGCAGCTTCAGAGGTTGGCGACGCCAAGTCGGAAGCCCCAGCTCAGAACGAGGGTGAAGCTCGCACCGAGCGAACCGAGCGCGCTGAGGGCGGCGACTCAGAACGTGGTGAGCGCAGCAACAACCGCAATCGCAATCGCAACCGCAATGGCGGAAACCGCAACGGTGGCGAGCGCAGCGAAAACTCAAGCGAGGGCGACAACGAGTCGCGCGACAATTCGACTCGCGACAACGACCGCGACAATGAGCGTGGCGAGCGTGACTTCAACAATGACCGCGGCAACCGCAACCGCAACCGTCGTGATCGCAACCGCAACCGTAACCGCGATCGCGATCGTTCACGCGGTGGCAATGGCGGTCAGGACGAGATCGAGCCAGAAATCTCACCGGATGACGTGCTCATCCCGGTTGCTGGAATTCTCGATGTTCTAGACAACTACGCTTTCGTTCGCACCAGCGGCTACCTGCCTGGTCCGAACGACGTCTACGTCTCACTCGGTCAGGTGAAGAAGTATGGAATGCGCAAGGGTGACGCCGTCGTCGGCGCCATTCGTCAGCCGCGCGACAACGAAGGTCAGGGCCGCCAGAAGTTCAACGCCATCGTTCGCGTTGATTCAATCAACGGACTCACCAGCGAGCAGGCTCAGGCCCGCGTCGAATTTGGAAAACTGACTCCGCTTTACCCTCAGTCGCGTCTACGTCTTGAAACTGAGCCGGGCAAGCTGAGCACCCGCATCATCGACTTGGTCGCCCCAATCGGTAAGGGTCAGCGTGGTCTGATCGTGTCGCCGCCGAAGGCCGGTAAGACTCTGGTGTTGCAGGCCATTGCAAACGCCATCAGTCAGAACAACCCAGAGGTACACCTCATGGTTGTGTTGGTTGACGAGCGTCCAGAAGAAGTAACCGACATGCAGCGCACCGTGAAGGGTGAGGTCATTGCCTCAACCTTCGACCGTCCAGCCGAAGACCACACCACGGTTGCCGAGTTGGCTATCGAGCGCGCGAAGCGCTTGGTTGAGATGGGTCACGACGTCGTTGTTCTGCTCGACTCGATTACCCGTCTGGGCCGTGCTTACAACCTCAGCGCTCCTGCCTCAGGCCGCATCCTTTCGGGTGGTGTCGACTCGTCGGCGCTCTACCCACCAAAGCGCTTCTTCGGTGCTGCTCGTAACATCGAGGACGGCGGTTCGCTGACCATCCTGGCCACCGCCCTGGTTGAGACCGGATCCAAGATGGATGAGGTCATCTTCGAAGAGTTCAAGGGCACCGGCAACATGGAGCTTCGTCTGTCACGTCAGTTGGCTGACAAGCGCATCTTCCCGGCGGTCGACGTCAACGCTTCGGGTACTCGCCGCGAAGAGATGCTTATGGCACCGGATGAAACCAAGATCGTCTGGAAGCTCCGTCGCGTCCTTGCCGGTGTCGAGCAGCAGCAGGCTCTCGAGATGGTGCTCAAGGGCCTCAAGGACACCAAGAGCAACGTCGAATTCTTGATGAATGTTCAGAAGTCGATGCCGGTACCTACCGGTAACGAAGCCGAATAATCACTCGGACGCGCTTTTCTAAATGCTTGATTCAGTACAACCACTTCTCGCCGAGCATCTGGCACTGCAAGAGCAGCTCTCAGACGCCTCGGTGCACGCCAATGCCGCGTTAGCCAAGAAGCTCAACCGTCGCTACGCCGAACTCAGTGCCATCGTTGCCGCATACAACTCGGTAAACCAGCTCACTGACGACCTTGCTGCTGCCAAGGAATTGGCGAAAGAGGACGAGGCATTTGCCGAAGAGGTTCCGGTGACTGAAGAAAAGTTAGTTGCCGCGACCGAAAAACTGCGCCGACTGCTGATTCCTCGTGACCCAGATGACGGCCGCGATGTGATTATGGAAATCAAGGCGGGCGAAGGTGGCGCCGAATCGGCGCTGTTTGCGGCTGATCTTTTGCGCATGTACATCCAATACGCCAACTCGAAGGGTTGGAAGACCGAGGTGCTCGATAAGAACGAGAGCGACCTGGGTGGCATCAAGGACATTCAGCTAGCCATCAAGTCGAACGCGACCGATCCGGCACAGGGCGTCTGGGCGCACCTCAAGTTTGAGGGTGGCGTTCACCGAGTGCAGCGCGTTCCGGCAACCGAAACGCAGGGTCGAATCCACACTTCGGCCGCCGGCGTCTTGGTGTTCCCAGAGGTCGATGAGCCAGAAGAGGTTGAGATCGCGCAGAACGACCTGCGCATCGATGTCTACCGTTCATCAGGCCCGGGTGGTCAGTCGGTCAACACCACTGACTCGGCCGTTCGAATCACGCACTTGCCGACCGGCATCGTGGTTTCGATGCAGAACGAAAAGTCACAGTTGCAGAACCGCGAAGCAGCGATGCGTGTTTTGCGCGCCCGCATTCTTGCCGCTCAGCAGGAGGCGCTCGAGGCTGAACAGTCGGCAGCTCGAAAGTCGCAGGTTCGCTCCGTTGACCGTTCAGAGCGCATCCGCACCTATAACTTTCCCGAAAACCGAATTGCCGACCACCGCACGGGTTACAAGGCCTACAACCTCGACCAGGTTATGGATGGCGCTCTCGAACCGGTGATTCAATCGGCTATCCAGATGGATGAAGAGGCCCGACTCGCCGCGCTGGGTGCCAAGTAGGTTTTATGACCAAGTCAATCGGCGACTATCTAGCCGAGCTGACCACTCGGTTCGCCCAAGCGGGTATTGAATCGCCAGCCGCCGATGCCGAAATTCTGATCGGGCACGTGCTCGAGCTCAACCGAGGCCAAGTGCAGGCACAGGCCTTAATTGGCGCCAAGCTCGATGCCGGTGCGCACAATCAATTAGAGGAACTCGCCACTCGGCGAGCCAACCGCGAACCGCTGCAGCACATTACCGGGGTGGCCCACTTTCGTCAGTTGGAACTTGCCGTCGGCAGAGGAGTCTTCGTCCCACGACCCGAAACCGAATCGGTGGCCCAGCTTGCCATAGACGCTTTGCGGGCATCCGGTCAGGTGAAGCCGCTCGCGGTTGATTTGGGCACCGGTTCCGGCGCGATAGCTCTGGCTATGGCGGTTGAAGTTCCCGAGGCCGAGGTCTACGCGGTCGAAAAATCCACTCAGGCTTTTCCTTACACTCGCAAGAATTTCGAGAAGTATGAGCACACGGGTGCTCGTTTGATTCTGGGAGACCTCCGTGATGAGTTTGCCGAACTCGATGGTTTGGTTGACGTGGTCGCGTCCAACCCGCCTTACATACCTTCGGCGGCCATCCCGCGAGACCCGGAAGTTCGCGATTTTGACCCCGAGCTCGCTCTCTACGGTGGCGCGGATGGCATGGACGTCATTCACGTGGTTAGCGCAACCGCTAAGCGACTGCTTAAACCAGGTGGCTTCTTGGTGATTGAACATGCAGACACCCAAGCAGAACAGGTGTGTCAACTACTATTGGCTGATGGATGGCGCGAGGTGCAAAAGCACCGAGATCTGACCGATCGCGATCGAGCTGTCTCGGCCAAGAAATAGTCGCAACTGATTCGGGAGACATGATGGAACGCATCTATGACTGCTCGGTCGATACCGACTTGCTGACCGGGATGCGCCTAGCCAAGGTTTCCCTCGGTCGTCACGAACTCGTCGTGCTTCCGACGGATACGGTTTACGGAGTTGGCTGCGATGCTTTCTCAGCCAAGGGCGTTGGAGCCCTGCTGGCCGCGAAGGGAAGAGGCCGTCAATCCCCGCCGCCAGTTCTGATCGGCACATCGCAAACCATGAACGCACTTGCCGAGTATGTGCCCGAGGTGGCACAGCGACTCGCGGACACATTCTGGCCGGGTGCGCTAACGATGATTTTGCGCGCGCAGCCGAGTTTAAGCTGGGACCTTGGCGAGACCAAGGGCACCGTCGCGCTGCGAATGCCGGACCACAAAATTGCACTGGCTCTGCTGCAAGAAGTGGGTCCCATGGCGGTCTCGAGCGCAAATCTAACCGGTGAGCCAGCTGCAACCACTTGCCAGCAGGCTGAGGCCTACTTCGGCAAGTCGGTTCAGGTGTATCTCGACGGCGGTCCAAGCCCAAAAGCTGAGGCTTCCACAATTCTCGATTTGACCGGCATCAGCGAAACTTACGATGACGACGGAAACATCACCGTTACTGGCAAAATTCGTGTGGTTCGGCTCGGTGCACTTTCGGTCGAAAAACTGCGCACGGTAGCGGGAGCTTTGCTTGAGGGCTCAGAGTCGGTGAACGGCTAGTGCGCGCTTATCTCTTGATGATGGCGATTGCTGCCGTGGTTACTTTCGCTGCTACCTGGGCAACCTTGAAAATTGCTCACCGATACAAGCTCTACCCACAAATTCGTGCTCGCGACGTTCACACTCGTCCAACCCCGCGCCTGGGCGGAGTCGCGATGTTTATCGGGTTTATAACCGCACTTTCGCTCGCGGGAGTTTTCGGCTGGTTCCACAGTCTGTTCGCAGACCCGATGCGGGTTTCGGCGATAGCCGGTGCGGCATTTTTGATCACGCTGCTCGGCTTCCTGGATGATCTTTACGACCTTGACTGGACTCTAAAACTTGCCGGCCAATTTATCGTCGCCGGACTCATGGCTTGGCAGGGCATACAAATCGTCTCGCTGCCAATCGCGGGAATCACCATCGGTAGCTACGGCCTCTCGCTCATAGCCTCGGTGTTCATAACGGTTTTGGTGATGAACGCGGTCAACTTCATCGACGGCCTCGACGGTCTGGTTGCCGGTGTTGTGACCATCGGTACCGCCGTGTTTTTCGCCTACTCGTATCTTTTGGCGCAGCAGACCTCGCCGACCAACTACTTCAACCTTGCCAGTCTGCTCGGAGCGATTGTCATCGGTATGTGTCTCGGGTTCCTGCCATTCAACTGGCGTCCCGCCAAGATTTTCATGGGCGACACCGGTGCGCTCCTGCTCGGTCTGCTGATGGCAACCTCAGCTCTCACCGTCACGGGGCAGATTGATCCGGCCATCGTCAGCCACAACCAAACCGTTCCAGCCTTCCTGCTGCTAATTCTGCCGTTGGCAATCCTGGTGCTCCCGCTTCTCGATTTCACTCTGGCGGTCCTGCGCCGACTCAAGGCCGGGCAGTCGCCATTCGCGGCCGACCGCAAGCACATCCATCACCGCCTCCAGGACTTTGGTCACAGCCACCTCGGTTCGGTCTTTGTCTTTTATCTTTGGACCGCATTGATTTCGGTCAGTGTCCTGCTGTTCTTCTTTGTCGAACCGGTATGGGCCTGGACTTTCCTCCTGGTTGGGCTCATCCCGACCATGACCTGGACCATCTGGCCGGTCATTTCACGTCGCCTCGAAAGAAAGCCAAGCTAATGACAATCGCCACCACCGGTCAGGTCTTTACGCGAGTTTTGAAGTTGGGCGCTCTGCTGATTGCCGCAATCGCAGTCCTAGGAGGTGCCATCGGGTATGCCGTTGCCGGCCAGAACGGTCTCGTTAGCGCGTTGATCGGCTCGGGTCTTGCCCTGCTATTTGTGTCGATGACAGCGCTCAGTGTGCAGCTCGGAGCGAAGCTGCCACTCGCCGGTTTCTTCGGGGTAGTGATGGGCGGTTGGCTGCTTAAGCTGGTCGGATTCATCATCACGATGGCTCTGCTGAAGTCGGCGGACTTCATTAACGGTCCGGTGTTATTTTTCACGATCGTCGCCTCGGTCCTGGGTGCTCTGGCAATCGACGCCGTGGTGGTCATGCGCTCACGCATTCCGACCTACCAGAAGTAATTTCTAACTCTGAGAAAAATCTTCGGCAACCGCGATTATTGGGCTAAAAACCGCCATTTCTTGCTGATAGACTTTTGCCAATCGCCGTCTGAGAGAACGACGATTACCTCTCAAATCGCCGCAGGTTCGCCCTGCCCCGAAACAGGAGCCCCAAGCTGTCTGCTATCGCTTTGAACCTGCTTGCCAATGCGGCTAACTCTGAGGAGTCTGGCGGTTTTCACGCACCGTCGATCATGGAGTTTTATCCAGAGATCGTCGCTTTCGATGGCACCCCATTCGCGCTGAACCGCATCATGTTGATTCGCCTGATTGTTCTAGGCGCGCTGCTCATCCTGTTCTGGGCCTGGACCGCGAAGTTCAAGAAAGCTAACCGCACTAACTCATACGTGCCTGGTCGCTTCCAGTTGATGGGCGAGATTGCCCTCAACTTCGTTCGTAAGTCGATTGCACACGACCAGCTTGGCGAAAAAGACGGCGACCGCTTCCTGCCGCTGCTCACCACCATCTTCTTCGTGACTCTCGGCATGAACATCACGGGTATCATCCCCGGTTTCAACATCGCGGGCACCTCGGTTATCGGCTTGCCAATCGTGATGGCACTAGCTGCATACGTCACCTTTATCTACGCGGGCGTCAAGCGTCACGGCGGTCACTTCTTCAGCGCATCGCTGTTTCCAGCTGGCGTACCAAAGCCGTTCTACATTCTGGTAACCCCGATCGAGCTTCTCTCGACCTTCATTCTTCGCCCGGTGACTCTCGCTCTGCGTTTGACCATGAACATGATTGCGGGACACCTTTTGCTCGTGCTCTGTTTCAGCGCGACTCAGTTCTTCCTGTTCAATGCCGATGGCTTCTTCAAGGCATTCGGCGCGGGAACATTCCTGTTCGGCTTCGCCTTCACTCTCTTCGAGATTCTGGTGGCATTCCTTCAGGCTTATGTATTCACACTTCTGACCACTGTCTACATTCAGTTGGCATTGTCGGATGAGCACTAAGAACTAACAACCGTTAGTTCAAAAACCACGGAAGGGTAAATCAAGTGGACGTAAACAACACCGCAGCACTCGTCGGTAACCTCGCAGTTGTCGGCTACGGCCTCGCAGCAGTCGGTCCTGGCATCGGCGTAGGTCTCGTTGTATCGAAGACCATCGAGTCGATCGCACGTCAGCCTGAGCTGGCAGCACGTCTCCAGGTCACCATGTGGCTGGGTATCGCCTTCACCGAAGCACTTGCGCTTATCGGTCTGGCAACCCCGTTCATCTTCCCAGCAGCCTAAGTTCGGGCAGGGTAGCTAAACCATGATTTCAAGGATTCTTGCTGCGGCAGCGGAGGGCGAAACGCCGAACCCGCTGCTCCCAAGCAGCTACGACCTCCTGTGGTCATCGGTTGTTTTCGTAATCCTGCTGGCTTTCTTCTGGTTCAAGGTTCTTCCAAACTTCAAGAAGACCCTCGACCAGCGCGCCGAGGCCATCGAAGGTCGCCTCGAAGCGGCCGAGAAGGCTCAGGCTGAAGCAGCAGCAAAGACCGCGAACATCGAGGCAGCACAGGCCGAGGCACGTGCCGAGGCAGCCAAGATTCGCGATGAAGCACGCTCTGAGGGTGCAGCCATTCTGGCTGAGCTCAAGGAGCAGGCAGCTAGCGAAGCAGCACGTTTGACCGCGACCGCAAAGGCTCAGATTGAAGCCGAACGCCAGGCTGCACTCATCTCGCTCCGTGCTGAGGTTGGCTCACTAGCCATTGACCTCGCATCGAGCGTTGTAGGTGCGAGCCTCAAGAATGACAAAGTTGCCGCAGGCGTTGTCGACCAGTTCCTGGCCGACCTCGAAGCCGGCGACAAGGCAGGCAAGAAGAAGTAATGGCGAGTTCAACCAGGCAGTCACTAGCCGCGGCCAAGGAGTTTCTTGCTCCTCTGCTGGCCAAGGCAGATCTCAAGTTCGCAGAAGAGATTTTCTCGATTGGTGGTGCGGTCGCGTCTTCATCGCAGCTGCGCGGCATCCTCTCGGACCCTTCCGCCGAGGCTAAGGCCAAGTCGGGTGCGCTCACTGCCGTTTTCGGCAAGAGCGTATCCAAGGCTGCGCTTGAGTTTGCTGACCGCCTGGTTGCCCTCCGCTGGTCATCGGGTTCTGACCTAGTCGGTGCATTCGAGCAGCTCGGAGTTTACGCTGTCGCATCGCTCGCGGCCAAGACCAAGAAGCTGGACCAGTTAGAAGCCGACTTGTTCGCTTTCCAGCAGGCAATCGATCTCGACCAAGAACTCCAGGTTGCTCTGAGCAACAAGCAGGCAACCGAGGAGGCTAAGGCCAATTTGGTAGAGGCGCTCATCAAAGGCAAGGGCACTCCAGAATCAAACCTTCTGATTCGCCGCGCCGTGGCCGGGGCTGGGCGTCGTCGTGTGTCGGTTGTCCTCGAGCAGTTTGGCAAGCAGGTCTCTGCATTCGCTGATCGTCTCGTTGCGACCGTCACAGTCGCCAGCCCACTGTCTTCAGCCCAGCTGACTCGTCTCGAGTCGGCACTAGCCAAGACCTACGGTGCCGGCGTTCGCGTCAATGTCGAGGAAGACCCTGCAATTCTCGGCGGCCTGAAGGTTCAGGTAGCCGGACAAATCATCGATGGCAGCCTCATCAGCCGTCTGAACCAAGCAAAGATTCAGCTGGCCTAAGAGCCAGCCCAAAGACCAACCGGGTAACCCCCAGAAGTAGAGGAACGAGATGGCAGATCTGAAAATCAGCCCGAACGAGATTCGCGACGCGCTCAAGGACTTCGTAAAGACCTATGAGCCAGCCAAGGCCTCGCGCACCGAGGTAGGCCACGTAATCGACGCCGGTGACGGTATCGCGCACGTTGAAGGCTTGCCAAGTGCGATGGCCAACGAGCTATTGAAGTTCGCTGACGGCACCCTCGGTCTTGCTCTCAACCTTGACGAGCGCGAGATCGGTACCGTCATCCTCGGAAACTTCGAGGGCATCGAAGAGGGCATGGAAGTTCACCGTACCGGTGAGGTTCTCTCGGTTCCTGTCGGTGACAAGTTCCTCGGTCGCGTGGTCGACCCGCTGGGTAACCCGATCGATGGACTAGGTGAGATCAAGGCTGAAGCCCGTCGCGCTCTCGAGCTCCAGGCTCCTGGCGTTATGGCACGTAAGTCAGTTCACGAGCCGCTGCAGACCGGCATCAAGGCAATCGACGCGATGATTCCAGTTGGACGCGGTCAGCGTCAGCTCATCATTGGTGACCGTCAGACCGGTAAGACCGCTATCGCGATCGACACCATCATCAACCAGAAGGCCAACTGGGCTTCGGGTGACCCAAAGAAGCAGGTTCGCTGCATCTATGTTGCAATCGGTCAGAAGGGTTCGACCATCGCAGCTGTGAAGGGCGCTCTCGAAGAGGCCGGCGCTATGGAGTACACCACCATCGTTGCCTCGCCAGCTTCTGACCCAGCAGGCTTCAAGTACCTTGCTCCATACACCGGTTCGGCCATCGGTCAGCACTGGATGTACGGCGGCAAGCACGTCCTCATCATTTTTGATGACCTATCAAAGCAGGCCGAGGCATACCGCGCGGTTTCGCTTCTTCTCCGTCGTCCACCAGGCCGCGAGGCTTACCCAGGTGACGTCTTCTACCTACACTCACGTCTGCTCGAGCGTTGTGCAAAGCTGAACGATGAGCTTGGCGCAGGTTCGATGACTGGTCTTCCAATCATCGAGACCAAGGCAAACGACGTTTCGGCATACATCCCGACCAACGTGATCTCGATCACCGACGGCCAGATCTTCCTTCAGTCAGACCTCTTCAACTCGAACCAGCGTCCTGCAATCGACGTAGGTATCTCGGTTTCACGTGTTGGTGGTGCGGCTCAGGTCAAGGGCATCAAGAAGGTTTCGGGAACCCTGAAGCTAGAACTTGCTCAGTACCGCTCGCTCGAGGCATTCGCGATGTTCGCGTCAGACCTCGACGCTGCCTCACGTCAGCAGCTGGCTCGTGGTGCACGTCTGATGGAGCTTTTGAAGCAGCCTCAGTACTCGCCATACCCAGTGGAAGAGCAGACTGTTTCGATTTGGGCAGGTACCACCGGCAAGCTCGACGAGGTCCCGGTCGAAGACGTTCTGCGTTTTGAATCAGAGCTTCTCGACTACCTGCGTCGCAACACCAAGGTGCTGACCACCATCCGCGAGACCAACAACCTCGATGATGACACCACCGCCGCGCTAGAGAAGGCCGTTGCAAAGTTCAAGAAGGGCTTCGCCACCTCGGCAGGTGCCTCGCTTGCTTCAGCCGCTAACGCAGACGCCCTGGACGAAGACGAAGTCGAACAGGAAAAGATCGTCAAGCAGAAGCGCAAGAAGTAAGCACTTCTTCGAGACATCCGTTCAACGACTTTAGAAAGCTAGGAAGACATGGGAGCGCAACTTCGGGTCTATAGGCAGAAAATCAAGTCTGCCCAGACGACCAAGAAGATCACTCGCGCCATGGAGTTGATCTCGGCATCGCGCATTTACAAGGCTCAGCAGCGCGTGG
>JAGWTM010000067.1 GCA_028868975.1 Actinomycetales bacterium | reverse complement strand
CGCCGGCGTTCGGTTAACCGAAACGGGCGAGCTTCGAAAACCGATTTTGCGCTTGAGCAAATCGTTCAGGATTGCGTAAATGCCCGTCAAACCGAGGAGTGTGAGCACCAGCCAACTCGGTAACGGCTCCAAGCCGAGGCCAGGCGCGACTGGGGTGAACGGGAGCACCAAGATCGTGGCGGCCACGGTTACTGAAGACCAGAGCAGACCGCGGCCCGGTTTGCTCATCCAGAATTCACGACTGAACATCGATCGGCTAGTTCGCAGCATCAACATGACCACCAATTCGGTCATGCTTGATTCGATGAACCAACCGGACCTAAATTGTTCGGCGTCTGCGTTGAAGCCGAGCTTGAGAATCGCAAAAGTCAAAATGTCGAACACTGAACTCAGCAGACCGAAGGTCAGCATGAAATTGCGAATTTCTCGGATGTCCCATTCGCGGGGTTTGGAAACCGCTTCACGATCCACGTTGTCGCCCGCGATCATGACTGCCGGAAAGTCGGTTAGAAAGTTCAGCAAGAGAATCTGCGATGGCAGCAGTGGCAAAAACGGCAGGAATATCGCTGCGACTGCCATAGAAAGCACGTTGCCGAAAGCCGCGCTCACCCCGACGCGTACGTATTTCATCGTGTTGACGAAAGTCCTGCGACCGAGGCGAACTCCGGCCGCAATTACCCCGAGATTGCGATCGAGCAGAACGATGGATGCGGCTTGCCGCGCAACATCCACCGCGGTATCGACTGAGATGCCAACGTCCGCGGCTTTGAGTGCCGCGGAGTCGTTGATGCCATCGCCGAAATAGCCCACAGAGTGCCCTTGCGAACGAACCAGTTTGACCAGCTGTTCTTTTTGGAGTGGATCGAACTCGGCGAAGAGGCGAGTGTTTTTAATCGCCGCAAGTTTTTCAGCCGCGCTAAATTGCGCAAATTCGACACCGGTGACCACCGTCGACGAATCGAGGCCGACCTGCTCGCCAATATGTTTTGCAGCCAGGGGATTGTCGCCCGTTATCAGAAATAGGTCGATACCCAGTGACTTGAGATCCTGAATCGCGGCAGCGGCGTCTGGCTTCGGCGGGTCTAGGAAGAGCAGCAGGCCCTCAAATTCGAGGTCGCTCTCGTCAGCCATAGTCAGCTGTGCTGCGTCGTGTGGCAGAGTCTTGGCGGCAACCGCCAAAACTCGGAAGCCCTGCCGGCTGGCATCCTCGAATAGCTCTCGCAACGCGTCCTTATCTGCGCTGGGGCAAACTGCCAAGACGCTTTCGAATGCGCCCTTAGTGATGAGTTGCTTAACCCCGTCGGGTCGTTCAACTGCCACCGAAAGTCGCCTTCTTTGAAAGTCGTAAGACAACTCGTGCAACAACCTGAAACCAGAGAGATTGGCCTCGGTTAACTGGTCGGTCGCCGTTTCGATTGCCGCATCCATCGGGTTGACAAAGCCGGTTTGAAGTTTGGCATTGAGTCGCGCCAGCAGAGCGACCTCATCCGAGCTTTCACCAGAACTATTGATGCAGCGGTCGAGTCGAACCGCGCCAATCGTTAGGGTTCCGGTCTTGTCGGTGCAGAGCACATCGATCGACCCGAAATCTTCAATTGAGTCCAGACGTTTGACCAATACTTTGGCTCTTGCCAGCTGTCTGGCCCCGGTGGAGAGGCTGACCGAGATAATCACGGGGAGTAGCTGCGGAGTCAGACCTACGGCAAGAGCGAGGGCAAAAAGTAGCGAGTCAATTAGCGGTCGCTGCTCGAAAATGTTCACGGCGAGAATTGCGAGTACGAGCAGCAACATGGCTCGCATGAGAAGTCGTCCGAAGCGCGTGATGCCGAGCTCAAAGGCTGTGACCGTGTCCTGTTTTTCCAACTCGGCAACTAAACCGCCGAATTTGGTATCCAAGCCCACGGCTGTGACTTTGGCCTCACCTTTGCCGTTCACGACATGGCTTCCGTAATAGATTCGTGAATCGCCGGTCATCGATTTTTCTGCCGCAAAACTCTCGCCGGTGATTGCCGATTCGTCGAGCTCTATGACTTCATCGGTAAGCAGCTGGAGGTCGGCGGGCACGATGTCGCCGGCTGAGAGCAACACCACATCGCCAACGGTCAGGTCTTCTACGCTGATTTCAATAATCGAGCCGGCACGGCGAACGCGGGTCTTGATTGCTAGTCGAGACCGCAACGAAGCCATGGTGCGGTCTGCTCGATGCTCTTGCCAGAAACCAAGCAATCCGCTTGGAATCACAATTGCCAGGATTATTAGGCCGTCGGTTGTGTCACCGGCAACCATGGAAACCAAGGTTGCTGCGAGCAATATCAAGATGATTGGGCTGCTGAATTGCCTCAGTAAAAGTCGCCAGGCTTTCTGGCTGGGTTCTCGATGAACTCGAGGGTTCTGAACCCCTGCGGAAACACCCGGCATCAGCCAAGACCTCGAAATCTCAATTGAAGGCGGCGAGGCTAGCCTCGTGCAGGCGACCGTTTGTCGCGAGCACGCTCGATGTCTCGGCGGTCAGTTCGCCGTCAAGAGCGCTGAATCTGCCGCCCGCCTGCTCGACGATGGGCACCAGTGCAGCAATGTCGTAGATCTTCAGGTCGTGCTCGGCAACAATCTCTAAAGTCCCCTCGGCCAAAAGCATGTAGGACCAAAAGTCGCCGTAAGCCCGGGTGCGCCAGATTTTGCGGCTGAATTCAATCAGCTGATCGGCTTTGCCCGCTTGGTCCCAGAGCTGAAGGTTGTTGTAACTGAGGCTCGCGTGTTCGAGATCGCTAATGCCTGAAACATGGATGTGCCGCACGCTGCCGTCTAGGTCTCGGGTGAATGCGCCGCCGTGTGCGCCTGACGAAGCCGGCGCAGCCCACCAGCGGCGCCCGAGGGCGGGTGCCGAGACAACTGAAACGGTCGGTTTGCCATCGATTGCCAAGCAGATCAGGCTCGCCCAAACCGGTACGCCGCGCATGAAATTCGCTGTGCCGTCAATCGGGTCGATGATCCAGGTGCGGTTATTTTCGCCCGCGGCCGAACCAAACTCTTCGCCGATCAGGGCATCGCCTGGGCGGTGTTCGGCAATCATTCCTTTTAGGGCTTGCTCGACCGAACGATCCGCGTCGGTTACCGGGCTGCGATCGGGTTTGGTTTCAACCTTGAGGTCAAGCGCGGTGAACCGCTCGAGTGAAATTTGGTCGGCAACATCGGCCAACTCGAGGGCGAATTCGAGATCTGCAGCGTGGGTCACGTTTTGAGTTTAGACCCGAACTAATCGCGGCCCGAACCGCGATCGGCGTCATTAGCCGCACTCGTTGCGCTCTTGATGAGGCGTCTTAGCGAATCGACTCGGCCAGCTCCGGCTTCGCCCAATGTGCCGGCGGCGATGGCCGCATCCAGCTCGCAGTCTGGGGCATCGCTCTGATGACTGCAATCACGCGGGCAGGTTTCGATGACCGCCCACAGGTCTTCAAATGACCGAATCAGGTTTTCAATTCGCACATGACCGAGACCGAATGACCGAACTCCGGGAGTGTCGATGATCCATCCGGCTGAGCGGTTTTCTGGTTCTAGGGCGATTGCTCGAACAGCAGTTGAGGTGTGTCGTCCGCGACCGGTGACCGCGTTGACATGCCCGGTTGCCAGCCCAGCCGTAGGAACTATGGCGTTGACGAGTGTGGATTTTCCGACGCCCGAATGGCCGACGACCACCGTGGTGTGACCGGTCAGCAGTGCTTTCAGCTCATCGATCGACGGATCATCTGAACGATTCAGAACCACGGGGATGCTCAAGCCTTCGAAATTGCGCAGGAACTCGGTTGGGTCAGCCAGATCAACCTTGGTGATACACAGAATCGGCTTGAGACCCGCGTCAAAGGCAGCCGCGAGATAGCGGTCGACCAGTCGGGTTCTTGGTTCGGGGTTTGCGATAGCGAGCACGACCAGCATTTGGTCGGCATTGGCAACAATGACTCGTTCAACCTGATCGCTGTCGTCCGCCGAGCGCCTTAGAAGTGAAGTCCTTGGCTCGACCCTGACGACTCGAGCCAACGCGCCGACCGTATCGCTGAGGTCGCCGGCAAGCGCCACCCGATCGCCCACGACAGCGCCGTGCTTGCGAAGTTCCTTGCCCATGGTTGCGTCAACCATGCGGTCCTCGTTTTCGAGCAGGATGCGATAGCGACCCATGTCAACGCCCAGAACCATACCGATTGCGGCATCGGCGTACTCGGGGCGCTTCTTGGTTCGTGGTTTGTTGCCCTTCGGATTAGGGCGAACGCGAACATCCGATTCGTCCAGGTCGTTTTGACCCGGATCTGGCTCATAGAGCCAACTCAAGCGCGACCACTTTCGCGTCCAAGCATGTTCATCCACAACTCTGCAAAGTTGGGCATAGTTTTTGAGGTCGTCGAAATGTCCTCGATTTCGATTCCGGCAACGCGAAGCCCAATAATTGCGCCTGCGGTAGCCATGCGGTGATCTTCATAGGTGTGCCAGAGTCCACCGTGCAGGTTTTCACTAGGGTCAATCTCGAGACCGTCATGAGTCTCGCGAGCGACACCACCGATTCGATTGATTTCGGTGGCTAAGGCCGCCAAACGATCGGTCTCATGACCGCGAAGGTGAGCGACACCCCAAATTCGACTCGGCGTCTCGGCGATAGCAGCCAGAGCCGCAATTACCGGGGTGAGCTCACCACCAATAGAGAGGTCAATTTCGATTCCGCGGATGCGCCCATCGGCTGGTCCGGTAATCGTGAGCCCGCGGTCATCGCGAACAATCGTTGCGCCCATACGTTGCAGGATGCCGTCGAATTCGTCGCCGACCTGCGTGGTTGTAGTAGGCCAACCCGGGATAGTCACCGAACCGCCGGCAACCATCGCTGCAGCCAGGAACGGACCCGCGTTAGACAGGTCTGGCTCGATTGCAAACTCTCCACCGGAAATCTGACCCGGCTCGACGCGCCAAACCGCGGTCTCAGGCGTGAAAACGGTTACGCCGCGCTTGGCCAAGCAATCCAAAGTCATCTCGATGTGAGGCATCGAGGGCAGGTGCTCACCGGCGTGCCTGAGGGTCAGGCCGCGTTCGAATCGCGCCGCGCTGAGGAGCAGGCCAGAGACGAACTGTGACGAGGCGCTCGCGTCAATGGTGACCTCACCACCCTCAATCGAACCGGTACCGTGAACCGTAAACGGTAGGGCCCTGGCGCCATTGTCGTACACCTGAACCCCGAGCGCTCGAAGTGACTCAATCGTGGTGTGCATTGGGCGTCGGCGCGCCGCCTCATCGCCGTCAAAGGTGACGTTGGCAGAGCTGAGAGCCGCCATCGGAGGCACAAA
>JAGWTM010000066.1 GCA_028868975.1 Actinomycetales bacterium | reverse complement strand
CCGCGAACAACCAATTCGGCACCAACCAACGGAGAGAAAACGCGAGCCGGCGACTCGATGCCGGCGAGCGCACCGATAAACACGGTGGCGGTGAGCGCATCCAATTGCAGCTGAGGCAACCGCGCATGATGTTCGAACATAGGCGCAACATCCTTGACCGCATCGGGCAGCGCGAGCCAAAGTTGCACTGCGTGCTGCGAGGTGGCGCCTGGCACACTCTGTTCGCTGTGTGCCACACCTCGGCCAGCGGTCATCAGGTTCAGTTGACCAGGCTCGATCACCTGAACCGAACCAACGCTGTCTCGGTGAGTGACCCGACCCTCGAATAGCCAGGTGACCGTTTGAAGTGCGGTGTGCGGATGACGTTGAACCTGCATGCCGTGCACCTGCGGAGTCGGCCCGAAATGGTCGAGAAAAACCCAGGCCCCAATGCGGCGCAACTTTGCATGCGGCAACAAGCGACGCACGATGGTCTCAGTGCGCGTGCTGAGTTTGACCTCGCGAGGTTCGACGATAACCGACACGTTTACATCTAACCGTGGAACGGCTGCAGGGCATTCTCTGGAATCTGACCGAAGCGTCCGTAGTTGAAGTCATCCATCGCCTCGATGATTTGCTGTTTGGTGTTCATTACGAACGGCCCGTAGGCAACAACCGGTTCACGAATTGGTTGGCCGCCGATCACAAAGAGCTCGAGGCTGCCGTAGCGGGCGTCCTGAATCGCATCCGCCGAGAAAACGAGTCGATCGCCCTGGTGCAAAACGGCAAGACCGCCAACCCGAATCGGGGCCGACTCTGAATGGTCACCATCTTCGCCGACGCGTCCCGAACCAGCTAATGCGTATGCGAGCGCGTTAAATTCAGGGTTCCACGGAATTGAAACCGAGGCTCCGGGAGCCACACTGACGTGAACGACCGTGATCGGGGTGAATGACTGCCCTGGGCCAACATGGCCATCGACCTCACCGGCAAGGACGCGAATCAGCGATCCGCCGTCGTGGCTTGCCAGGAGCGTGACGTCTCCGCCCTCGAGGTTTTGATACTTGGGGTTCGACATCTTGGCATGGCTGGGCAGATTGATCCACAGCTGAATTCCATGGAATACACCGCCCGACATCACCAATTCGGCCGGCGGTGTCTCAATGTGCAAAACTCCCGAACCGGCGGTCATGTATTGGGTGGCACCATCTTTGATCACTCCACCGCCACCGTGGTTGTCCTGGTGCTGAAAGGTGCCGTCGATCATGTAGGTAAAGGTCTCGAAGCCACGGTGCGGGTGCCACGAGGTGCCGCGCGGTTCGAGCGGCGCATACTCAACTTCGCCCATCTGATCCATGTGAATGAATGGGTCGAGGTCGGCGTAGCTCACACCCGCGAATGCTCGCGTAACAGGGAACCCATCGCCCTCGTACGCGTTTGGCCCATAGGTGACCGACTTGACCAGGCGCGGCTGACCGGTAACCAGCCCGAGACGTGACAGGTTCATGGTGTCAGCGGTAACTGCTGGCATGTTTCCTCCTATGTTTTTGGGTCTTCAAGGCCCTCGACTTACAGTTTAGTAAACCCCTACTTGACTTGTTTATTCCCGAATAGACTTGAGTGAGGTCCGCAGACGTACTCACTCCCTTTCAAACAAATCCCAATTCAAGGAATTTTCATGACTGAATCGCACTCGGGCAAGGCCAATATCGGCGTTGTCGGCCTAGCTGTAATGGGCTCGAACCTCGCACGCAACCTCGCCAGCCGCGAAGGCAACACCGTTGCCGTTTACAACCGCTCGTGGGAGCGCACCGAACTTTTGATCAGCGAGCACCCAGAGGCTGGCTTCATCGCGTCAGAGACCATCGACGACTTCGTGGCATCACTCGCCAAGCCTCGTACCGCCATCATCATGGTGCAGGCCGGCAAGGGCACCGACGCTGTCATCTCGCAGCTAGCCGAACGTTTTGAGCCAGGCGACATCATCGTTGATGGTGGTAACGCGCTGTTCACCGACACCATTCGTCGCGAAGCCGAAGTTCGCGCCAAGGGCATCAACTTCGTTGGCGCCGGCATCTCAGGCGGTGAAGAGGGCGCCCTGAAGGGTCCGTCAATCATGCCTGGTGGTTCAGAAGAGGCCTACAAGACTCTCGGACCGATCCTTGCCTCGATTGCTGCCGTAGCCGAAGGCGAACCGTGTGTCACCCACGTCGGCACCGATGGTGCCGGCCACTTCGTGAAGATGATTCACAACGGCATCGAGTACGCCGACATGCAGCTCATCGCCGAGGCGTACGACATTCTTCGTCAAGCCGGTGGTTACTCACCAGCCGAGATCGCAGGCATCTTTGAAGAGTGGAACAAGGGCGACCTAGAGTCATTCCTAATCGAAATCACCGCCGAGGTGCTCAAGCAGGTTGACGCAAAGACTGGCAAGCCTTTCGTCGATGTAGTCCTCGACCAGGCTGGCTCGAAGGGCACCGGCGTTTGGACCGTCCAGACCGCGCTCAACCTCGGCACCCCGGTTTCGGGAATCGCAGAGGCCGTGTTCGCCCGCTCGCTCTCGTCACAGGCGACCCAGCGCGCTGCTGCCGCCAAGGCGGAACTCCCAGCCGATGCAACCGCTTGGTCGGTTAGCGACAAGGCAGCATTCGTTGAGGACGTCCGTCGCGCTCTCTACGCTTCAAAGCTGGTTGCCTACGCCCAGGGCTTCGACGCCATCCGTGCCGGCGCCAAGGAATACAACTGGAACATCAACCTCGGTGCTGTTTCGAAGATCTGGCGCGGCGGTTGCATCATCCGCGCTCAGTTCTTGAACCGCATCGCAGACGCATACGACCAGAACGCCGAGCTTGAGTCGCTGATTCTCGACCCATACTTCAAGGATGCGGTTGCGAAGTCGGTCAAGTCATGGCGCAACGTGGTCGCGAATGCTTCGCTTGCCGGAATCCCGGTGCCAGCCTTCGCTTCATCGCTGTCATACTTCGACGGTCTTCGCGGCGAGCGCCTCGGAGCCGCCCTGGTTCAGGGTCAGCGCGACTTCTTCGGTGCGCACACCTACAAGCGCGTCGACCTGCCTGGCACCTTCCACACGCTTTGGTCGGGCGACCGCACCGAGGTGGAGCAGGCACCAAGCACGCACTAATTGCTCATCCAGCAAAACGGAACGATGGCCTCGGTGACTCACCGGGGCCATCAGTCATATCGCGGCTAATCAAATAGGCTCGGAGCATGACTTCAAAGATGCAGCCTTGGGTGGCCAAGTATGTTGGCTCGGGGCTAATTTGGGGCAGCTCGTTTCTCTTCATCGCAATCGGCGTGAGAGCGCTGCCGCCGACCGGAGTGGCTTTTTGGCGGCTTTTCATCGGCGCCATCACGATGTTCATCATTGTGAGAGCCGGTCGCAACAGATTGCCGCGCGAGCTATCGACCTGGTTCAAAATGGCTGTCGGCGGCCTCTTCATGAGCGCGATTCCGTTTGTCCTGTTCTCATACGCTGAGCAGCACGTCTCGAGCGCGGTGGCAGGCATCATCAATGCGGCAACTCCGGTCATGACAGTGTTGATGATTTTGCTGTTCTTCCGCGAGGAAACCCCCAACCGCCAAACCCTCATCGGACTCTTCATCGGATTAGTCGGAGTCGCTGTCGTGCTCGGAGTCTGGGATGGCTTCGGCGCTTCGGATCCAACCGCGGTGCTCGCCCTCGTGGCCGCCATCGGTTGCTACGGTTTCGGAACGCCTTTCATGCGCCGATTCATCGGCCCAATGCGCCTGCCGGCATCGGTGAGCACCTTCGGTCAAATCTCAACCGCGACGCTCATTCTCGCTCCGTTCTACTGGTTTGGCCCGCACACCATCGGTCCGGTCCAGCTCGAGACGGTTTTGGCCATGCTCGCTCTGGGAGCCCTCGGCAGCGGCATCGCATACTGGCTGTATTACGGCGTAATCGAAGGGGCCGGGTCAACCATCGCGTCATCGGTGACCCTCATCACTCCCCTGGTCGCGGTGACCCTCGGCATTCTGCTGCTCGGCGAGCGCATCCACTGGTATGAGCCAGTCGGCGGCCTGATCGTCATTCTCGGAGCCGCCTGGTCGCAGGGGTATTTTGCTCGAAAGCCTCGCGGTTGAGCCTGACCGGAGCGATTCGCGGGCGCCTGAGTGGCGTCGATGGATTGCTGATTTTGGTGGCCCTGGTGTGGGGTTCGAGTTATCTCGTCGCCAAGGAGTTGACCAATCACGCGCCGATTGCCGGCTTGCTGGCTCTGCGATTTGGCACGGCAGCCGCTCTGATGGCCGCGATCTGGGTCATTGGTCGCGCAGGCGGAAAACGTGAAAAGTTCAGCAAGTGGGATTTGCGTCTCGGAGCGCTCTACGGCCTGCTGGTAGGCACCATCATGTGGATCGAAACCAACTCGATTCACATGACCTCGGCGACAAATGCAGGTCTAATCATCAGCCTGACAATTATCTTCACGCCCATCATCGAGGGCATCTGGGCGCGAAATTGGCTGCCGCCGATTTTCTTCGTCGCAGCGGTAGGTGCTGTCGTTGGTGTTGCACTGCTGGTCAGCGCGGGCGGTTTTGCAAACCTAAATCTCGGTGACTTCATAATGCTCGGCGCCGCCCTATTGCGCGCTTGGACAACCGCCGCGCAGGGGCGCTTCGCGGCTGGCAAAACCCTCAGCTCGTTCAATGTCACCATCGTGCAATTCGCGGTCATCGGCATCGGGTATGCGCTGCTCGCCCCAGCCGCACTCACGCAAACCATCGTGAGTTTTGGCACCCAGCAGTGGCTCGAACTTGCCTATCTCGTGCTGTTTTGTTCGGTGTTTGGCTTTGTCGGATTGATGGTTGGAATTCGCCGCACCTCAGCAACCAGAGCGAGTCTTCTGCTGAGCACCGAGCCGGTTTGGGCGGTAATCGTCGCGGCTTCCTTTGGCGGCGAAGCACTGGGTTGGCTGGGCGCTCTCGGCGCCGCGATGATTATTGGATTTAGTTACTGGGGCTTGAGCATTGAGGCCAGTTGGCGGCAGCCCACTCCGCCTGAGCGGTAATCGTCAGGCTGGGATTCACTCCCGGGTTAGCACTCAGGGTACTGCCGTCCCAAACGTGCAGCCCCGGCTGACCATAGACACGCAAAAACTCGTCCACCACGCCTTCGTTAGCGCTTGGCGCGATGACGCATCCCCCCATGAAGTGCGCGGTTAGCGGGATTCCAAAAGGTTCGCCGACAACCGCACCCGGGGTTGCGCCAATGTCGCTCGCGATTGATCGGGCTAGCTCGTGACCGGCAGGAACCCAACTCGGATTCGCCTCGCCGTGACCCTGGCGACTGGTCAATCGACTACCGAAAATTCCGCGTCGCAGGTAGGTGATCAAAGAGTTGTCGCGCGACTGCATGACGAGCAAAATTAGCGTGCGCTCAGGCCAACGGCGCAAATTGTAAAAACTCGGAAGGCGC
>JAGWTM010000065.1 GCA_028868975.1 Actinomycetales bacterium | reverse complement strand
GCCGCACTAATCACGAGTGAGTAGGTGCGCGAGTGGGTGACACCGCCTTCGGTGTAGCTGACGGTGATGTTGCCGGTGAAGGCAGCAGTTGGGGTGCCCGAGAGCACGCCACTTGAGCTAAGGGTCAATCCGCTTGGCAGCGTGCTAACCGTTGACCAGGTGCCACCGCCAACTCCGCCAGCCGCGGCGAAGCTCTGCGAGTATGCGCTGTTCACAGTGCCACCGACAACGGTGCTGGTAGTGATTCCAAACACCTTGAAGGTTCGCGTCACGTTTGCGGCAGCCGAGTAGTTTGCGTCACCGGCTTGGCTTGCGGTCACGGTGCAGTCGCCGGTGGCAACAATCGTGATGCTGCTGCCGTTGATGGTACAAACCGAGGTGGTCGAAGATGCATAGCTAACGGTCAGGCCCGACGATGCGGTTGCGCCCGGTGAAACGGATGCGGTCGAGATGGCCACGTTTGCCGGCTGAGCAAAGGTAATGACCTGAACCGACTGAGCGGTTGCGGTTGCAACGATAAAGGTTCGCGTCACGTCTGAGGCGGGTGCGTAGGTTCCGTTACCAGCTTGGCTGGCACGAATCTGACAGGTTCCGCCGGCAGCGGTGGTGACGATGTTCAGACCCGAAACGGTGCAAACACTTGGCGTCAACGAGATCAGGGTCACGGTCAAACCTGAGGATGCAGTCGCACCTGAAGCGAACGTGGTCGAAACATTGATGCCTGAAGGCTGTGCGAACGTGATGGTCTGAGGAGTCAGCGACGAGACCGCGAAGGTCTGAGTCACCGGCTGTGCGGCACCGTAGCTCGAGTTACCAGCCTGGGTCGCGGTGATCGAACAGGTTCCGTTCGCCACGGTCGTGATGTTAAGGCCAGACACAGTACAGATCGCGGGGGTGTTTGAGGTCAAAGTCACCGTCAAACCTGAGGATGCGGTCGCGCCAGAAGCGAAGGTTTGCGAAGGGGCCTTGGCACCCGGGTTGTTGAAGGTGATGGTCTGCGAACTAGGCACAATGTTGGCACTGAAGGTCGCCGTCGTCGAGAAAGCCAAACCATCTTGAACCTGGAAGGTGAAGGTCGTGTTGACCGAGCCAGTGAATCGAAGCTTGCCGAGGTTGATGTCAGAAACCAGAATCACCTGACCCGCGGTTACCGCCGTCCACGTCGAACCATTTAGGTATTCGAGGGTTCCGCTAGCCGGCAGGCTGACGATCTTTAGGTTCGCGAAGGCGTTGGCTTCTGCATCGGCGTATGGGAAGTCAGCCGAGCTGAAGTAGTAAGGGTTGCCAGTAGCGATGTACATGGCAACGTTCGAAGTGGTCGGAGCAGTGTTGGCAGGGTTGTTGTTAGCTGCAGCCATGCTGCCACCCGAGCCGTCGGTCCAGGTGTAACCACCTGATAAATCAAGCGCGAAATACGCCATGCCGGTACCGCCAGCAACACCAACGCGCACACCCAGGTCGGTCACGTACGCGTAGTTCACAACCACACGACCCTTGGTGTATGAGCCAGTGGTGTCGCTGTAGTTCGCGCCACCGGTGCCTTGAGTGTCAACAAAACGCGTCCAACCACCAGTTTGGGTTGAAACTGCCAGGGTGGTGTTGGTTGACAGGTTGTAGCTCTGGAAGCCCTTGAACTCCGAGAATTGGTTTCCCGAGTTGTAGTCGAGGTCGTAGGAGTTGACCTGAACGTTGTTCAACTGAAGCTGAATACCGGTGCCTGCACCTGTGTAGGTGCCGCCCTCGTAAAACTTGAAGTTCATCTCCACGTAGCCGCCAGCGGCAGAAGGAGTCACCTTAGTCTGCAGCAACTCGGCTGCGGTCAGAGTCCCAGCTGGCTGGTTTGGGGGTGGGGTCGAGACTGCCTGAGAGTCGATGTCGAGGTTACCCATAGTCGCATTGACCACGGTCGGCGTAACAACTGCGTCGATCACGATGCCGTTGATAGTTGCCGCATTGCGGTAGACAGTGGGTACGCCGCTGGCGCCGGCGATCGTGCCACCGGCGAACTTGAGTGCTTGACCGGTCATGTCAACCGCGGTCAATGCCTGGGCCGGTGCGGCGCTGACGCCAACCAAACCTGCGGTGAATAGCAGTGCCGATGCAACTGCAGCGATGATTTTCTTCATGGCTCCCTCAATCTCTTAGCCATTGCGCCTTGGACTCCTCGAGACGCACTTTTATAAGCATTCCCTAAGGTTTTGGGGAGAAAACCAAAATGTGCGGTTAACCGCTTATTTTTCGATGATTCGGCGCGTCAGTCTTTGTGCGGGAATCAGCACGGCTGCAATCACATACAGGAAGGCCATGATCCCGAATATGTAGGTAAGCATTCCGGTGACGCCACCCTTGTCGTTCGGGTTAATAAAGAAGTATGGCCACCAGCCGTCGATGACTCCGCGCACAAGCGTGAAACCCAGCCAAGCGAACGGGTAAGCCCAGGCCCAGAGTCCCGCCTTGAAGCTGACGGCGTTTTGACGCTCAAACAACAGCCACTCGACCACGAGCAACGCAGGAGCCCAAACGTGGAGCACCTCATTCGGGGTGGTCGGCCAGACATAGCCGGCATCGGCGGCTGACGCGGGCAAGCCGCGAAGCAGCGCGTTGTAAACCACACCGACCACGACGTATGAGCACACCAGGCTCATCCTGATCAAGGTGATTGTGCGTGATTCGGGGCGACCCGTGAATGAGAAGTATGCGGTCACCAACAAAACGACGCCGACCAAAATGCTGGTGTCGACGGTGAAGAAGGTGAAGTATTCCTGGGGGCGAAAGACATTGTGAATTACGCGGTCGGTCACCTGCCACACAACGCTGCCGAGAATGGCGAGCCCGAGCAGCAGACGATAGCTGCCGGCGAAATACCGGTTTGAAACAAACTTCATTGTGTGCCCCTTGGCTTTTGAGTCGTCGAGCTTGATGTTGAGCGATGTATTTGGTGTCAGCCTAGCCTCGCGCTCTTAGTCAAGCCCCACTTGACTTTTATAACGTCTCGGTCGAAAATTGTGGCGTGAACAGCTTTGATTACTCAGACCTAAAGTTCGGCCTCGACACCTTTGGCGACATTACAAAGGACGAGTCAGGCAACACGATGACCGATGCCGCCGTGATTCGCGAGGTCGTTGAACAGGCCAAATTGGCCGATGAATTAGGGCTGTATGCGTTCAACGTCGGTGAGCACCACCGCTCCGACTTCGCGGTGAGCGCGCCAGACACCGTTCTCGCGGGCCTCGCGACCGTGACCAAGCAGATTCGTCTGGGCACCGGCGTGACCGTGCTCTCGAGTGAAGATCCGGTTCGCGTCTACCAGCGCTTCGCCACCATTCAGGCTTTATCTAACGGTCGCGCAGAGATCACTGCCGGCCGCGGTTCTTTCACCGAATCTTTTCCGCTCTTTGGCTACAACCTCAGCGACTACTCGACCCTGTTTGAAGAAAAGCTAGAGCTGCTAGTCCAATTGCTCACCGAGAAGCCGATCACTTGGAGCGGACGCACTCGCGCATCGCTCGAGAACCAAGAGGTCTATCCAAAGACCGAGACGCCAATCGGCCTGCGCGTAGGCGTCGGAGGTAGTCCCGAATCAGTGGTGCGTGCGGCGCGCTTGGGCATCCCGATGGCTCTGGCAATCATCGGCGGCGATCCAGCTCGCTTCGCACCCTTTGCGAAGCTCTATCGCGATGCGCTGGCCCAGTTCGAAAAACCGCAGCTGCCGGTTTCCATCCACTCGCCGGGGCACATCGCCGACACCGATGAGCAAGCAATCGCCGAGCAGTGGCCGCACTACCAAGAGATGTTTGGTCGCCTCGGTCGCGAGCGCGGCTGGGCTCCGATGTCCTACGACCACTACATGGCCGAGGTCAACGGAGGTTCGCTCTATGTTGGTTCGCCAGAGACGGTGGCCAAAAAGATTGTGCACGCGGTCACCTCGCTAAACGCAGACCGCTTCGACCTGAAGTACGCGACCGGCCCAATGCCTCATGCCAAGTTGCTGCACTCGATCGAGTTGTATGCGACCAAGGTGGTTCCACTAGTTCGTGAAATGTTGGCATAGTTAGGCTGGTTGCATGCGCTCGCCGGTCAAGCTTTCAGCAATCTCACTCTGCCTCTTTCTAGCGGCATCCCTTAGCGGATGCGCCAGCGGCGCAAACGACTTGAACGATTCGAAGTCAAGCGCTGCGGCTACCGCGGCACCCGGAGCATCAGCCGAGCAAACGGAGGAATCGGCAACCGACGCACCGGCCGTGGCGCCGACCACTAACGCAACTAGCGACCCTAACCAGCAGGTCTCGCTGCTCGATGAAAAGGCGTTCGTGAATGTCTTGAAGCCACTCGGCTTCGCCTGCGATGCCAGCGTGATCAAAGCCATTGAACTCGCCGGAGCCCAGGTGCAGTTCTCATCCGTCTCATGCCGTCGCGGTCAGGAACCCGATGTCGTGCTCACCCTGGCCGCGAGTCAAAACGAACTCGAGCTGGTGACCACGGCATCTTGCCAGGCGGCCACCGGAACAGTGCTACGCACACCGATTGTCGTTGGCGGAAACTGGCAGTTGCTATCGGCTAGCGCGAACCGCCCACTGCTCGAAGAACTCGGCAAGATCTTGCACGGCAAGACCATGACCATCAAAGAGCTCTGCGGCTAAGCAGCCCGACCGGCAATTAGCCGACTAGGGGCAAGCGCACGCGAGTGTGCAGCCCGCCGAGATCGCTCGGTTGCAATTCGAGGGTTCCCCCGAGAGTCTTGATGATTCCGCCGATGATGCTCATGCCCAAACCTGAGCCGCCATTCTCGCGCGAGCGCGAAGGGTCGAAGCGCTTGAACGCATCCATGCCTTTGCCGTATGCGTCACTCGGCAAACCCGGTCCGGCATCGTGTATGTCGAGTTGAGCCCACCCGTCGACCTGGGTCAACTCAACCCGCACGCGATCTCCAGGCGCGGTGTGGCGAGCGATGTTGCCGAATAGGTTCGCCAGCAACTGGCGAACGAGGTCGTCGCGGCCGAGCACTGAAAGTTCATCGGCAACCGAAGCCTCAATCGGTCGTTCGGCTTGAAGGGCCTTGAGATCGTCGACAGCGTTCTGGACGGCCCCGCTAAGGTCAACCTCGTCAATTCGGGCAATCGCCGAAGTGGCTTCTGAAAGTTCGGCAATCTGCAGCAGGTCACGAATCAGCCGTTCCATGCGTTCAATCTCGCTGGCCATTCGATCGTAGGCACGCACCCGCTGCTCTTCGGGCAGTTCTGCGTTCTTCGAAATCATCTCGAGATACCCTCGGACGACCGTGAGTGGTGTTCGCAATTCATGCGATGCATCGCCCAGGAATTCCTGCATGCGCTCCTGCGCAGCTCGTTCTGCGATCACCGAGTGTTGGAGTTCGCCGACCATCTGTTCGAGTGCGCGACTCAATCGGTCGACCTCACTCGAACCCGCTTCGGCGGCCAGCCCGTGATCAACGTCACCGGCGGCGATGCGCTCAGCCTCGCTGGTGAGCCTGGCAATCTTGCGAGTTTCGCGTCTGGTGATAAGCGCAATCGATAGTGCTCCGAGCAACACCGCGGTGAGCGTGGCAACACCCAGCCCGGCTGCGGTCACGTTTCGCTGCGAGGCGACGTCCTTCAAGCTCATGGCAAGCAGAACCCACTCGCCTTTGCTGAGTTCGATGGAGCGAAGTCGGTATGGGTGCTCGGCCTGCACCGAAATGCTCTTCTTGCT
>JAGWTM010000064.1 GCA_028868975.1 Actinomycetales bacterium | reverse complement strand
TTCTCAGGTAGACATCGACATCAAGCACGAAAAGGGTCAGGACTACCTCAAGAGCGTCCTCGAGGCTCTCAAGTCGGGCGGCGTGAAGGTCGTCCGCCTCGACGCCGTTGGCTACGCGGTGAAGACCCCGGGCACCGACTCGTTCATGACCAAAGAGACTCTCGAGTTCGTCGAGGAAATCACCGAGCTGATTCACTCATACGGAATGCGCGTCCTGGTTGAGGTTCACGCGCACTACACGCAGCAGCTCGACATCGCTCCACTGGTCGACCTGATCTATGACTTCCAGACTGCGCCACTGCTGCTGCACTCATACTTCACCGGCACTGTCGACCGACTCGACAACTGGTTCCAGATTCGCCCGACCAACTGCCTCAACGTGCTTGACACTCACGACGGCTACGGCGTGATTGACGGCGGACCGATCAACGGCAAGCCTGGTCTAATCACTCAGGATGAGATGGCGTACATCTTCGATGTTGCCGAGAAGAACACCGAAGGTCACTCGAAGATCGCGTCGGTCGTGCCGCAGTGGTTCACTCTGCCACACCAGATCAACGCAACTCTGCCAAACATCGTCGCCAACGACACCGCATACTTCGGTATGCGTGCCGTGCAGTTCTTCTTGCCGGGCGAACCTCAGGTCTACTACGTCGGCCTATTCAACGGCATGGACGACCGCGAGCTCTTTGCCAAGTCGGGTCAGGGCCGCGACACCAACCGTCACAACTACACCGTCGCCGAGATTGAGGATGCGCTGCAGCAGCCTGTCACTCGCGCCATCATCGCCCTTGCACGCTTGCGTAAGCACAACGCTTTTGAGGGCTTGTTCTCATGGGCGGTAACCGGCAAGGACAGCATCGAACTCCGTTGGGACAACGATGACGACTTCGTCTCGCTCGAAATCACGACCGCGGTTGATGCGCCTGCTATTTGCATCAAGGCCTCATCGGCTGCTGGAGTGCGCGAGTTCTGCTCGGTTGAAGAATTCGCGAACTACTAGATCGCTAACTTCCGATTCTTCGCAAGAAACGTAGCGAAGCCAGCGCGACTAGGACGCCAAACCCACCCATGATCCAGAAGGGTGCGCGCAAGTCGTAGGTTGCAATCCAGCCACCGACGAGCGAACCAATTGGCATCATGCCCCACACCAGGGTGCGCCGCGCGCCGTGAACGCGTCCGAAGAGTTCATTCGGAATCAGTTCGTGATAGGTCGACATCAGCAGCACGTTCCAAATGGACAGCAGGTAGTTGTTGACGAGGCCAAGCACCAGGAAGGTAAATATCTCGGGTGCAAAACCGGTCAAGAACGTGCACGTAATCGAACCGAGAATCGAAACTGCCAAGGTCAGGCTGCGGCCAAATTTGCCCGACCAGTACGGGGCCTGAAGCCCACCGAATACGCCCGAAATGCCCTGAACGGTCATCAGAACACCGAACCAGACCACCGGCACATGCTGCACCTTCAACAGGTAGAGCACCATCGTTGAGGTCGAGGCCGCGAAGGCGAACCCAATGGCCGTCGTGGTCAAGACCAAGCGCCAGATCGTGCGATGCCCGACAAGAAACTTGAGGCCGACCACGATGTCTGCGATAAACCCGGCAGGCGCGGGCGCATCCTTGTCTGCTGGTCGCTGGTATGCGTTTCGCACGTGCACGGGCACCAACAGCAGCAGGGCCACAGCCACCAGGTAAGCCGCACTGTTGAAGACGAAGGGAATCCAGATTGCGACGGCATATAGTGCGCCACCCAGCGGTGAACCCACAAAACTCTGCAGCACCGTTTGAGCCACCGACATGCGTGAATTGCCACGTTCGATGTGCTCTTTGCGCAGCGTCTGTGGCATCAGCGATTGGGCAGCAGTGTCGCTAAACACCTCGGATGTGCCAATCACCATGGCGGCCAGATACAGCCACCAGATGGTCATGGTCTGATTGAAAATCGCCAAGGCAACCGCGGATGCGGTAACCAGCCGCACACTGCCTGCGACCGCCAAAGTGAGTCGGCGATCGAGTCGGTCGATGAGGCCACCAATCGGGATCCCGAATAGCAACCAAGGCAACATCACCGTTGCCGCAAGACCCGAAATTAGGACGGGATCCTCGGTCAAGGTAGCCGCAAGCAGAGGTGCCGCGGTGGCCAAAATGCCGTCGGCGACATGGCTGGCCAAAGCCGCACCCCAGAGGCGGTTGAACGGTGCTCCGAGTTCGTTGAACTTGGATTTGGCGTCGCGCGCCCTAACCGTCAACCGACCCAATCGTCTAGGCCTTGAGCCAAGCGGTGGCGTTAGCCGGGAGCTTGCCGCCCACTACGTCGGCGGTTGCAAGCAACAGTTCGCCCTTCGGCAACTTCACCGGCTTGTTGCCAAAGTTGGTTACACAGGTCCAGCCGTTCGGGCGCACGAAGTGCAACACGTTCGGGTTGAACCAGTGCTTGACCCAGGTGAGCTTCTCTGCGGTGACCAGACCCTTGCGAAGCTTCAGCGCCTTGCGATACAGCTCGAGGGTCGAACCGGCGACTCCATCCTGAGCCTCAACCGACCACTCGCCGAACCATTCCGGCTGCGGCAGGTGCGAACCGCCGGGACCAAAACCGAAGGATGAGCCAGTTCGCGTCCACGGCATTGGAACACGGCAGCCGTCGCGACTGATTGAGCCCTCGTTGCGGAACCACTGAGGGTCCTGCATCTGCTCGCTTGGAATGTTGAGTGGCTCTTGGAGGCCGAGCTCTTCGCCCTGGTAGAGGTAGGTTGAGCCGGGCAAAGCCAAGACCAGCATGGTTGCCGCGCGAGCACGAGCGAGGCCGAGTTCCTTGTCGATCAGCTTCTCGCGGTCTGCCGAGCGGAACCACTTTGGCAGGTTGGCCAAAGCCGATTCGGGCAAACCGAAGCGGGTGGCGTGACGAATCACGTCATGGTTTGAGAACACCCAGGTGGTCGATGAGCCAGTTTCATCGGCCGCCTTCAACTGGTAGTCAATCGTGCTGTGGAACTTTTTGGCATTCCACGGCGTGCCCAACAGGTCAAACGCGAAGGACTGACCCAAACCTTCGGTGGATGCGTAGCGCGCGCGACGGTTTGCGTGCACCCAGGCCTCGGCGACCGCAACGCGCGGTGGGTCGTACTCGTTGTAGACCTTGCGCCAGGAGGCATAGATCTCGTGCACCTCATCGCGGTCGAACAGGTCGTCGGTGCCGTCGTCCTTCATGACCGAGACGTCGTAAGACTGTCGCTCCGGCAGGTGCCCGTTCTTCAAGTCTTTGACGAGAGCGTGCGCCACATCGATGCGATAACCATCGACACCGCGGTCGCTCCAGAAGCGCATGGTCTTGATGAAGTCGTCGCGAACCTCCTGGTTGTCCCAGTTGAAGTCCGGCTGCTCCTTGGCAAACAGGTGCATGTACCACTGCCCCGGAGTGCCGTCTGGCTCGGTGATGCGCGTCCACGCTGTCGGACCGAAGTGACTGACCAGTTCGGATGGGCGAATCTCGCCGTGCTCGCCCTTGCCGTCACGGAAGATATACCGGTCGCGCTCAGGCGAACCAGGAGCCGCCTTGAGTGCTGCCTGGAACCATTCGTGCTGGTCGGATGAGTGATTCGGCACGATGTCGATGAAGATGCGGATGCCCGCTGCGTGCAGCGTCTCTAGCAGCACATCGAATTCCTCGAGCGTGCCAATGCGCGGGTCAATGTTGCGGTAGTCGGCAACGTCATAACCACCGTCGGCTAGCTCCGAAGGGTAGAACGGGCTCAGCCAAACCGCATCCACGCCAAGCTGTTTCAGATACGGAACGCGCGAGGTAATGCCCTTGAGGTCACCGATGCCATCGCCATTTTGGTCGGCGTAGCTGCGTGGGTAAATCTGATAGACGACGGCTTGACGCCACCAGTCAGCGGGTCCTTTTAGAAACGTGAATTCGGCCATCCATAAAGGTTAGCCGAGCATCGCCCCTAGCTCTGGTCGTTGCTCAGGTGTGCCTTGATTTCGGCTACCTGCGCTGCAAGCTGCTCGGTTGCGCGAGCGGTTCGGCGAGTGGCGAAAGCTATTTGGAATACAGCACCGATCAACCCAGCAAAGATTGCAAAGAATAAAACCTGAAACACGATACCCACAGTTTCAAGACCCGAATAGATGATTGGATTTGGATTCATGATTTCCCCCTGTTTGATTGGATGACCCCATTAAAGCAGGATGCCCCTCGCCTGCGCGAAGGGCATCCCGTTTGAATCGAATTTGTTACTTGACCGAACCGGCAGTCAGGCCGCGCACGAAGTAGCGCTGCAGGCTGAAGAACACGGTCAGTGGAACGATGACCGAGATCAACGAACCAGCCATCACAACCTGCCAGCCTTCACCGTGCTGGCCGAGCATGCTCAGAATTTGGTAGGTCATGACCGGCTTGTCGCCAACAAAGAGGTAGGCGATGAAGTAATCGTTCCAAACCCAGAGGAACTGGAAGATTGCAAACGAAGCCAAAGCCGGAACCGACATCGGAATGATGAGTCGCCAGAAGATCTGGAAGTGGCTCGCGCCGTCGATGCGGGCGGCCTCAATCAAAGCCGATGGCAGGGTCATCATGTAGTTGCGCAAGATGTAGACCGCGAGAGGCATAGCGAAGGCCGCGTGAACGATCCAACCGGCAGGGTAGTTACCGCTCAGCTTCAGGTCGCCGTACTCGTTGCCCGGGATCGTCATCAGGAACTGGTCAACCGCACCGAACATCTGGAGGATGGCCACGATAACGGCCTGCAGCGGAACAATCATCAGAGCGATGATCAGCGCAAACCAGCCCTCCTTGAACTTGAAGTTCAGGAAGGTGAATCCGTATGCGGCAAACGCGGCAAACGTGATTGGCAGGATGGTCGATGGCACCGCGATGCCCAGGGTGTTCATGAATGCGTCAGCAAGGTTCCACTGCTCCGAGAACAAAACGTTCTTGAAGGCATCGATGGTCCAAACCTGGTTGAACGGGTCGAAGATTGCCGTCCACCAACCCGACTCGACCGAAGCGGTCTTGGTTCGGAACGCCGTTACCAAAAGGCCAGCGGTCGGCATAAACCAAAGCACGACCACGAACAGCATGACGAGGGTGGTGCCAATCTTGGCAGCCTTGAGGCGTCCGATAAATGACTTGTTTGAGCTCATCGGATTTCCTCCTGCTTGCGGTAGCTACGAATCTGGTAAATCATGATCGGGATGATCGCGACCATGAGGAGCACAACAATCGCCGATGCCTTACCGGTGTTGAGATAGATGAAGTACTGAAGGAAGAAGTCGACACCGAGCACGTTGGTTCGGAAGTTACCTCCGGTCATACCCCAGATCACATCGAAGATCTTCATCGAGCTGATTAGCACTGTGATGAAGACCGAGACCACGGTGCCCCAAATCTGAGGCAAGACCACACGGAAGAACGCTTGTGCGCCGGTCGCGCCATCGATGGCGGCAGCCTCAATGGTCTCTTCCGGAACGGCCTTGACCGCGGCCGAGAGCAGGGTCATAGCGAAACCGGCGTTGGCCCAGATCACGATGACCATGAGCATGAGGCTGTTGAGCGCGAAAGTGTCGTTCTGAATCCAGTTGACCGGGGTCAGGCCGACCGACTTGATGATTGCGTTGAGCATACCGATTTGCTTGTCGCCGGCGTCCCACATGTAGTTGAGGCGCCAGATTGATGAAGCCGCAACGAACGAGATTGCCATCGGCATGAAGATGATCGACTTGAAGATCTGTTCGCGAGCCTTACCGAGCTTGTCGGTGAGGGTTGCGA
>JAGWTM010000063.1 GCA_028868975.1 Actinomycetales bacterium | reverse complement strand
CGTCCTTTGGCACGAGGGCAAACCGCTGCCCGGCGCGTGCGAACTGATTGCCAAATGGCAGGCTGACGGCACCCCGTTTCTAGTGCTGACCAACAACTCGATTTTCACTGCCCGCGACCTATCCGCTCGCTTGAAGGCCGGCGGTCTGGATGTGCCAGAGGATCGAATTTGGACCTCGGCCATGGCCACCGCAGCATTCCTAAAGAAGCAGAGCCCGAACGGAACCGCATACGTCTTGGGCGAAGCCGGTTTGACCACAGCCCTGCACGAGATTGGTTACGTCATGACCGATGTCGACCCGGATTACGTTGTGCTCGGCGAGACCCGCAACTTCAACTTCGACACCTTGACCAAGGCCATTCGATTGATCAACAAGGGCGCCAGGTTTATTGCAACCAACCCGGACGCGACCGGGCCGAGCGCCGAAGGTGTGCTGCCGGCAACCGGTTCGGTGGCAGCGCTGATCACCAAGGCAACCGGCCGCGAGCCATACATCGTGGGCAAGCCAAACCCGATGATGTTCCGCTCAGCCATGAACAAAATCGCCGCTCACTCGGAATCAACCGGAATGATTGGCGACCGCATGGACACCGATGTGGTGGCTGGAATTGAAGCCGGTTTGCACACCGTTTTGGTACTAACCGGCATTGCTGACGATGCAGAAATCCGCAAGTATCCGTTCCGTCCGACCGAGATTTTGCAGGGCGTTTACGAACTCATCTAGGGCAGCCCGGTCGTTGGACGGGCCTCTGCAATCGCCGCCCGGATGCGCTAATCGGTTAGCGTCTCGGCGCGATTGAGGTCATTGAGCGACTTGCGCGTCGAAACCACGATTGATGCCGCAATAACGAGCAACGCCAAAACCGGGTAGACCACGCGAACGCCGACGGCGTCAACCGCTACACCGACCATGGTCATGCTGACCATCGGACCAGCTGTCCAGAGAACCATTTCGAGGCTGAAGACTCGTCCGCGTTTATTGGCTGGGATGAGCCGCTGAATAACGGTGTTGAGCAAAACCGGGAGCGGACCCCACGCAACACCGAGCACCACACCGAACGCGAGCATCGCCCACTGCGGAGGCAAAAGCGACATCGGGAGCATGCCTGCCGAGACACCCAGGATGGCCACGCGCAGAATGTTTTTGAAGCTAAGCACCTTGGCGATGCGTTCGAACAGCAGCGAACCCACGGTGGTTGAAATCGCCATGATGGAGAGCAAAAAGCCCAGACCGGTCGGCTCTTTGATCGCGTTGTACCAGGCGGGCAGCACCACCATTTCGGTCGGCAGGTAGATCATCGCCAGAACCAGGAAGGCACTCATGATGGTCAAAATCGCCGGAGTCTGGAAGACAATCTTGAATCCCTGCACCGAATAGCTGACCCAGTTGCGTCCCTCGTCGTCATCGTGAGCCTCGCGCTGCTCGACAACCCTGATGAGCAGAGTCAGGGCCGCGGCCAGGACGCCGAGTGCCGCCACGACAAAGAAACTGTTGAAAGCGCCAATCACCGAAATCAAAATGGATGCGATTGCCGGCCCGGTCGCGAATCCCGCTGCCGCAACCGACTCGTGAATCGAGTTCGCGCGTTCGAGGGTCAGTTTGCCCACCGCCGCCACGTCTGGAACAAGTGACTTGCGCGCGCTCATGATGCCTGCGCCGACGATGGTCTTGAGGATTGCGATGACGATTAGCGAGCTCAAATCGAGTCCGGCCACCAGGGCAATCAGGGCAAGGCCAAAGTTGAGTGCGGCCGAGCCAACCTCGCTGAGGAAGGCCACGCGACGGCGTCCGTATTTGTCAATAAAGCCGCCGACGATTGGTGAAAGCAATAATCCCGGGATGCTAGTCAGCGTAATCATCAAGCCCGCGCTGGTGGCCGAGCCGGTGAGCTGAATCGCGATCCAGGGCAACAGCATGAAGGTCATCGAACCCGAGACCAGATTCACAAAGCTCGAAGCCTCGAGCAGCAGAAACGGCTTGAGGTTTCGCGACTGGGTCGCGCTGGTCATTTAGCGCAAGCCGAGATCGTCTAGACCGATGGCGCTGAAGTACTTGTAGCCGGCTTCTTCGATGACCTGCTTGGCACCCGTGTCACGATCGACCACGGTTGCAACCGCGACGATGATTGCCCCGGCCTCTTCGAGAGCCTTGGCTGCCGTTAGCGGTGAACCACCCGTGGTCGAGGTGTCTTCAACGACGACCACCCGACGACCGCGCACATCTGGGCCTTCAACCTGACGACCCATGCCGTGAGCCTTCGCCGCCTTGCGAACGACAAACGCGTCCACTTTGCGTCCGCGTGCGGCCGCCTGGTGCAGAATTGCCGTGCCAACCGGGTCAGCGCCCATGGTCAAGCCGCCGGCGGCATCAAACTCGGTGATGCCGTTCTCATCGAGTAGGTCGAGCATGACCTGACCGATTAGCGGAGCAGCCTCGTGGTGCAGGGTTGCCCGGCGAAGATCTACGTAGTAATCAGCCTCGATGCCGCTCGAAAGAGTCACTCGCCCGTGAACAACGGCAAGCTCCTTGACGAGTTCAACAAGGCGCGCAAAGTGGGCTGAAGATTTGCTCATGCCTAAAGTTTATCCACGGCTCGCCTAGGCTTAACCGCATGCGCATCGCAACCTGGAACGTCAATTCAATTCGCACACGAGTCGGTCGCGTAACCGACTGGTTGCAGCGCAGCAACACCGATGTGCTCGCGATGCAAGAGATCAAGTGCAAGCCCGAGCAGTTCCCGATTGATGCCTTCAAAGCCATCGGGTATGAGGTCAACCTGCACGGATTGAATCAGTGGAACGGGGTTGCTTTCGCCAGTCGCATACCCGCCGAAGACATCGAGATTGGCTTCGCCGACATGCCGGGTTTTGGTCCTGAGCTGGCGCAAGAGGCACGAGCCCTGGGTGCCACCTTCGACGGTGTGCGGCTCTGGTCGCTGTATGTGCCAAACGGTCGCACGCTCGACGACCCCCACTACGAATACAAACTCGAATGGTTAGACCGGCTAGCGGCCGCGACTCACGAGTGGCTCGAACACGAACCGAACACCCCGCTGGCCTTGATGGGCGACTTCAACATCGCCCCCCTCGACACCGACGTGTGGGACATCGATTTCTTCGCGGGTGCCACTCACGTTAGCCAGCCAGAACGCGACGCCTTCGAAGCATTCGAGCAGATTGGTTTGACCGATGTGGTTCGGCCGCTGGTTCCCGAGGGCTACACCTACTGGGACTACCAGCAGCTGCGGTTCCCTAAAAATGAAGGGATGCGCATCGACTTCATCCTGGGCTCTGAGGCTTTTGCGGAGCGAGTGAATCGTGCGGTGATCGACCGCAATGAACGCAAGGGTGAAGGCCCGAGCGATCACGTTCCCGTGGTCGTCGACCTCGATTAGGCGCCACCTATGCCGCGTGGAGTAAAGAAGGAAAACCTGCCTTCAAAACCTTGTCAGCGTTGCGGATTACCAATGGTTTGGCGCAAGTCTTGGGCCAAAAACTGGGATCAGGTTAAGTACTGCAGCGAGCGCTGCAAGCGCGGCTAAACGGCCTTGGTAGCTAGCGCCGACTAGCCGTTGCCTGGGCTGAAAGTCAGCTGGATTCCACTGATCGCCGAGCCCGCATTGAAGTTGAGGCTCAGGTTCACCGGCGCACGGTAAACAGCGGTGAGGCGTTGCGCCAACTGAACGACCTGGACGAGTTTTGCCGCATTCTTGCGCACCAGCTTTGGAGTGCCTGCCGAGGTGGTCAGCGCCAAAGTGATCGAACCAAACTTTCCAGCTGAGGCGACAACCGCATCCACGGTTTGAAGCTTGCCGAGGTTCATCGAAACCGAGTTCAGGAAGTTCGCAATTGCCATGACCTTGTCGGCCTGGTAACGCAAGGCCTGTGCATAGTCGAGCTTTGAAGTGGTCGCGGTGAATGACAGAACGTATGCGCCTGCGGGCATCGCCGGCAGATCGAGCACCACTCGGTCGTAGGCACTCGAGACCACGACCACCGGAACACCGGCCAGAGTCACCGAAACAAGGCGGTCAAAACCGAAGCCGGTGAGTGTGACCTGTCCTCCGCTGAGCGGCATCACGGTTCGCGAAATCCAGGTTGCACCCAACGGGTAAACCGGCTTTACCGCCCAGACCGCATACAGGGTGATGTCGTTGGCGAGAGTGAATGTTGCACCTAGGCCGTAGGTCGTGCCGCCGTTAGCAGCGTCGCTCCAGCCAACCAGGTTGTAACCATCGCGGGCCAGAGTTGATTGGCTTGGCAAAGTGACCGAACCGGGGTTGGCCACCAGAGCGGCCGGGGCTGCGCCCGAGGTGCTTCCGTTGGCGTCAAAAGTAATCGTGCGAACGCTAACGACCCAGTTAGCGTAAAGCGTGACGTTGCTGGCGAGCGCATACGTAGCTCCCTGAGCGTATGCGGTTCCCGTGCCGGTCGAGTTGGTGTTCCAGCCACTGAAGATGTAGCCGCCGCGGGTCAGGTTGCCCGAGTTGGTGGCCAAGTTGACGTTGCCGGCAAGCGACGGCGTGAAGGTTGGCACCGAACCCGAAGTTGCGCCGTTCGAGTCATACGTGATTGTGAATAGCGGCAACCACAGCGAGTAAAGACTCGAGTTGGCAGCTAGCGTGTAGCTCGCACCGCCGGCGTAGGTGGTGCCGCTGCCGTCAGGCTGAGTGTTCCAACCACCCCAGACGTAGCCGGTTCGAGCATAGGTTCCATCGTTACCCGGGAGGGTGACCGTTGACGCAAGTGAGTTTGCGAAGATCGGGCTCGAACCCGAAGTTGCACCGTTGCCATCGAAGGTGATGTTGAACAGCTGAATCCACTTGGCATACAGAGTCACATTGCTGCTGAGGTTGAAGATGCCACCCTCAACGTAGGTCTGACCCGTGCCAGCGGCGTTGGTGTTCCAGCCGTCAAAGATGTAATTAGTGCGAGCCAGGTTGCCCGAGTTCGTGGCCAGGTTCACGTTGCCGGCAAGTGACGGCGTGAAGGTCGGCACCGAACCCGAAGTTGCGCCGTTTGCCGCATACGTAATCGTGAACAACGGCAACCACTTCGCGTACAACGTGACACTGCCTGCGAGCGAGTAAGTGATGCCAGTCGCGTACGAGGTTCCCGAGCCATCCGCCGCGGTGTTCCAACCGTCAAAGATGTAATTAGTGCGAGCCAGGTTGCCCGAGTTCGTGGCTAGCGTGTAGCTGCCGGCGTTGCCTGACTGAGCCGCCGGAACCGAACCGGAGGTCGCCGAGTTGGCGTTGTAGGTGATCGTGTAAACCGGCAGCGCCGACCAGAGAGCGTAGAGCGTCACGTTGGCCGCTGCCGTGTAGCTGGCGCCGGCCGCATAGGTGGTGCCAGTGCCCGCGGTGTTGGTGTTCCAACCGCCGAAGGTGTAGCCCACCTTGGCTAGCGAACCAGTGTTAGTCGGAAGAGTGAATGCACCGAATCGGTTCACGGCTGCTGGAGCGGTTCCCGAACTTGCCGAGTTGCCATCGAAGGTGATGGTGTAGGTCACCCAGCGCGCAAATAGCGTGGTGTTCGCCAGCGGGGTGAACGATGCCCCGGCGTTGTAGCTGGTGCCCGAGCCATCGGCTGCCGTGTTCCAACCAAGGAATCCGTAGTTGGTGATCGCCATGTTACCGGTGTTGCCCGGCAGCACCTGAGCACCAGCGGCGGTGGTTGCAGCCGGGGCTGAGCCAGAGGTTGCGCCGTTGGCGTTGTAGGTGATTGTGTACGACATCGGCGTCCACTCGGCGTAGATAGTCGTATTAGCGGTCAGCGGGAAAGTCGCGCCGACGTCATAGTGGGTGCC
>JAGWTM010000015.1 GCA_028868975.1 Actinomycetales bacterium | reverse complement strand
AAAGTGAAAATCCCAGTCCTCGTGAGAAGGAACTGGGATTTTGTGCGCCCCCCGGGACTTGAACCCGGAACCCACTGATTAAGAGTCAGTTGCTCTGCCGATTGAGCTAGAGGCGCGTGCTGCGACAAGCGCAACGAGAAGAAAGAATAGCAGGATTTTCTCGCGCTCGCTAGTCGCGAACAACCTGCCAACCCAGGGCCAACTTGGCTAGGCTTAACCCATGAGCGATGTTGCACAGTTGACCGAAGGCGCGATTGCGCCGACCTTCGAAGTTGCCGACCAAGACGGAAACCCCTTCAAGCTCGAATCACTTCGCGGCCAAAAGGTAATCCTTTATTTCTACCCCGCAGCGTCAACACCCGGTTGCACCAAAGAGGCCTGCGACTTCAACGACAACCTAAATTCCTTGAAAGCCGCCGGTTACACGGTTGTTGGAATCTCGCCTGACTCCGTTGCCAAGATCAAAAAGTTCCACACCAAAGAGAACTTGAACTTCACCCTGCTAAGCGACGAAGACATCGCGGTGCACAAATCGTATGGGGCATTCGGCGAGAAGTCGCTCTACGGACGCCTTTACAAGGGTGTTCTACGTTCGACTATCGTCCTAGACACCGAGGGCAAGGTTGAGCTAGCGCTCTACAACGTGAAGGCCACCGGTCACGTCGCGATGCTTCGCAAGAAGCTCGGCATCGACGAGTAAGTCGGCCCAGGAGCAAGGTCTGGCCCAAGGTCTGGCGCAAGGTCTGGCCCAAGCTAAAGTTTTAGCCCCGCCGCGTCCTATATTTCGCGAGCGGTATGCTCGAGCGACTGCTTGCTGAGTACAAGCACGAAAACCAGCACTGAGGTAACAATTAGTGCGCCGCCGATCCACCAGTTGGCGTATTTGCCCGTAAAGCTGCCCCAGGCGATTGCGAGCTGAACGAGTTGCCAAAACACAGCCGCACTTCGCGCCCATGCGCGTCCCTGATAGAGACGGCGCGCGGTGAAGCCAACCCACAATGCCGCACCGAGCCAGAGGGCCAACTGAGCCAATAGTGCGCTGAGCATCAGCGCCTTGCCCGACAGGATGTCGATGAGGTCCCAAACTGCCAAAAATGTCGGTGCCAACGCTTCAATCGCGAGAATTACTACGGCCAATTTGATGGACCGAGGGGCCGCCTTTTTCGCGGCGGACTGGGTGTCAGTTTTTGGCTCGGTCATGGGTCGCCTCTCAAAATTGGGTCTAGACAAATGGTCTCAGTTGTGAAACGATTTTCTAAGTAAATCACGCGCAAAAGCCTTTATTTTCGGCTGTTTTCGCGCCTTTCAAGCATAAGTTTCCGAACGCTAGATAAAGGAATAACCGCATGGATATGCAGTGGCTAAACCAGGCCCGTTGCCTCAACGAAGACCCAGAACTTTTCTTCCCGGTTGGCAACACTGGACCCGCTGTAGAGCAGATTGAACAGGCTAAGGCCGTTTGTCGCGAATGTGGAGTTTCGACCATGTGTCTCGAGTACGCAATCAAGGAAAACCAGGACACCGGCGTTTGGGGCGGACTCAGTGAAGACGAGCGCAAGTCGCTCAAGCGTAAGTATGCGCGAGCACGCCGCGCAGGCTAGGAATTTTCAAAAACGGCTCACCTTCGGGTGGGCCGTTTTGCTTTAACGGCTAGAGGGGAATGGCAATTACGACGCGCGTACCGCCGTCGGCGGGGCTCATCCAGCTGATGGTGCCTCGCAATTCGCCTTGGATGAGCGTGCGAATAATCTGTGTGCCAAGCCCCTGACCGACCACACCGCCTTCAAGACCGCGGCCGTTGTCTGAAACCGTGATGTTTAGCGACTTAGGTTTGCGTTCGGCATTGATGTGCACCACGCCACTTCGATCTGCAAGCCCATGTTCGATGGCGTTGGTGACCACCTCGGTCAGAGCAACCGCGAGCGGGGTGGCTAGATCGCTCTTGAGCATGCCAAACTTGCCGTCGATCATGGTCCGAACCGTGGTGTTCGAAGAAGCGGCAACCTCGCTGGTGAGCATCAAGACGCGATCAAAAACCTCATCGAAGTTGAGGTCCTGGTTGACGCCCTCGCTGAGAGTGTCGTGGACCAGCGCAATAGCCGAAACGCGGCGCATGGCCTGGTTCAACGACTCACGCGCATCCTCGCTTTCGCTTCGTCGTGCCTGAATTCGCAACAGACTCGCCACGGTTTGCAAGTTGTTCTTGACGCGGTGGTGAATTTCACGAATGGTCGCATCTTTCGTGATCAGTTCACGCTCTTGGCGACGCAGGTCAGTGACATCTCGGCAGAGTACTAGAGCGCCAATTCTCTCGCCACCGCGCTTGAGTGGAATCGCACGAACCGAGAGGGTTCCCTCGCGAGACTCGAGGTCAGCTCGCCAGGGGGCGGTGCCCTCGAGCACTAGCGGCAATGACTCATCCACCTGAAAACCACCGCGGATGAGTTTTGCGGCGCTTTCAAGCAATGACTTGCCCTCGAGCTCGCCAGCAATACCTAAGCGGTTGAAGGCTGAGAGGCCGTTTGGGCTAGCAAATTGAACGATGCCGTCTTCGTTTAGGCGCAGCAAACCATCGTTCGCTCGAGGAGCGCCGCGACGAGACCCCGTCTTGGGTGACTGCACCGGAAACGCACCTTCAGTGACCATGTGCAACAGGTCATTGCCGGCAGCCAAGTAGTTCAGTTGCAGCTTGTTCGGCGCTTTAGCGTCGGCCAGGTTGGTGTGCTTGGTAATCAGCGCAATCGGCTGCGCGAGAACCTCTTCGCTGCGAGCCGAAAGTTTGCGACGCACTGGAATAGCTGCGAGCCTCGAGAGCTGGCCGTCCAAAGCCTCCGGGTGTTTCACATCGACAATTGCTCCGGATTCGAAGGCCTCATCCATGGCACGCAGCCAATCGGCTTGAGCTGACTGACCCGTGATGTCGCGATAAAAAAGCGTTGCTGCGCTGGACGGGCGAGCATGAGCCAACGCGATGAAACCACCGTCTTTCGCCGGCACCCACAACACCAAATCGGCAAAGACCAAATCGGCGATGAGCTGCCAATCACCGATTAGTTGATTGAGCCACTCGATGTCGGCGTGAGTAGCCTTACCGTTTTGCTTAGCCAGCTCGCGCGGTGTGAACATGTGTCGAGTTTATCCGCGATGCAAGTTCACGGACGCCCTTGGCGAAAGCGCTCCTGTTGCGATGCAGGGTGACCGGTTCACCTGCCAGGAGCGACTCATCGCAGGCTCGAGGATCATCGGGCACGAACACGACTTCCAGCGGTATTGCCAGTTCTTGACTCGACAAAACCTCGAGGATCTGACGTTTGGCGTTTTGCCCGATCGCGCTGGTTCGCATGCGGTTGATCACGATGATTATTCGCCCGTTGACCGCCTCGATTAACCGCGGGAGCGACTCGATGAGTCGAGCAATCGAAACCGGATCAGCGTTGGCAATCGCGAGCACGACATCGGCTCTTTGCAGCACCGCAAGTGTCAGTTGATTTCTGCGAATGCCCAAACTGGGTTCGACCAGCGCGGGGTCCAACTCCGGTGAGACATCAAAAATGTTTAGGCTTGCGCGCTGCCCTAACTCATGAATTAAGAGTGAGCTCGCGTGATCATCAAGCTCAGGCCATCGGTCGGCAACAGTCACGCCGGTCATCAGCCGGTAATCGCCCACCGGCAGGGTGACTCGTTCATGCTCCTGATCTAAGTAACGCTCCTGACGGATGAGTCTGGCTGCCGCCAAAATGCCGGCGGTAATCTCATTAGCACCGTGAATGAGATGCTGTGCCGGAGCATAACTGTCGGCATCAACCAGCAAAACATGGCCTGATCGAACGTTCGATTTAGCAAAGGTATGCGCAAGCGCAGCGGCTAAGGTGCTTCGACCGGTCGACCCTTGCGGTGACCACACGGCCAGCATTAGCGAATCCAACGCGACTGGAACCTGCTGCGCCTGTGCCAGTGGCTTGCGGCGCAACGCTCGGCGTCGAGTCGGCTGGACCTCGGCAGTTTCTTCAACGTCACTGACTGACCGTCGACGATTCAATGGCTAACCCTCCCCATCGAGATCGCGAAGCGATGGCGTACGGACCAGTTCGAGTTGAGCCTGGGCCGTCAGCGACGCACTCACCAAGCCTTCCAGCTGGCCTCGAGCAACCGATAGGTCGACTCTTTGCCCGGCTGCCGAGAATCCGCCCTGCTCAGCCGAGATAGCCACCACCTCTGCCTCGGTGGCAACCAGTTCGAGAGCTGAAGCGGCCTGCAACTGTGAAGCATTTGCTCGCTGAACCCATACATCAACCACATCACCAACACGAAGCACCCGGACCGGCAGAATGGCAGGTTTCAGAGTTACGACGGCGCGAGCTGCGAAAGGGTGTAATCCCACTGCGCGCAAGGGAATCAGTTCGCCCGCCGGGATGCTGTCTAACATGATCGAGCCACGCCCTGGAGGTTGTGTCAGGTAAGCCGCAGCGCTTGGCACCGTGACCTCGAGCCAGGTCGTAGCTGAAGACGTGAAAGTCGAACCCACCGGCAAGTCACGCGAAGCAGCCAAGACCCTGACCGTAGCCGCAGGACGAGATTGGCCGCTCAATTGCCAGAAGGCGAGCGCTACGAGGGCCAACCCCAAGATGAGAATTATGCGTTTTGTAAGTCGCGAGATTCGCATACCGACCTTTCTCTGGAGCACATTTATTGATTCGAAAGTCTTGGTGCGAATCGGCCGAGCTGCCGGACTTATCCACAGCGACCGGTAGTGCCGGCCTAGGCAAGTTCAGCGAAGTTAGCTCGAATCAGCAGAAAATTCTCGATTGGATACTCGACCGTGCCGTCAATTTGGCTGGCACCAACTAGCCGCGAACCCAGAGCGACAAGTCTGAGATCGGTAAGTTGCCGCTCCCCCAGCAGGAGCACCTTGAGTCGCAGCGGGGTTAGCCAATCATTCATCAAGTCTGCGAGTTTCAAGTCGGTGTGAGTGATTGCGGTCATGCCCTGCAAGGCCCCGGCCGGATGCGCCACTCGGCGCAACTCACGAATTAGCTCCATGCGTATCGCGTACCAATTTCCACTACCCGCATCGACGCCAGCCACAAAATCACGCCCAATTTGCGGCGAAACCAAAAGGATGCGCCCGCCGTTCGCGGCTAACTCGGGCGGCAATCCGTTCGCCAACCGAAGATCAATCGCTTGAGCGGCACGCTGGGTCTCGGCTGCCGCAATCATGGCCCCGAAACGAACTTCTAGATCTTCAAACAGGTCGTCAAATTCCATGGTCGACAGGTTTGCTGAATCTAACCATCGCGAACATTAGTTATCCACAGCTTGAGAAACAAGTCTTGCAATTTCATTTTGAACAGTTGAATAGTTCAACTTGGCTTGGGTCAACCCGCACCCAACCAGAAAGTTGGTACCCCATGAAAGATAGCTCCGATCGCTCAAAAACCGCCGCCCGTGATCACCGTGGCAAGTTTGTTCGCGCCAATCAGGCGATCGACCAAGATGAGTTATTCGGCAAACAGAAAAATACGAGCGAGGAGCTTGGCGATCCAAGCCAAATCATCAAACTAGTCGCCAAAGGTGTGGTCGAGGTGATGGCCGGGATGCGAGACGTGAATCAGCTCGGCCAGTGGCTCTCAGACGATGTTTACCTGAAACTTCGAGACCGAGCTACGCAAGCTAAAGTCGCCCGCGCCGCGAGGGCCGAGCCGGCGAATCTCCCGCATTTTGAAATCACCCAGATGCGAAAGCAATCCCCAGCCGACGGTGTCTTTGAGGCGGTAGTGCTCTTGCAGGGGCCGACCCGACTGCGCGCGGTGACCCTCAGACTCGAGGGTTACAACCAGCGCTGGCGAACCACATCACTAGCCGTGCTCTGAGCTTGAATCGGGCGTTGCTAGTTCTTGAAGAACGAGCTGCCCTTCTGCCCTGGCTCAGGCTTCTGCTGTGAAGCGCCCGGCTGAACACGCTCGCGGTGAATCTCGGCCGCGCCGTCTTCGTTAGGTGCGCTGTAAGTCAGCTCCGCTGGCTGTGGTGCTGGCGCCTGCTCCGCCTGGATCTCGAGGTTGAACAAGAACTGGATTGACTCCTCGCGGATGCCACCCATCATCTGCTGGAACATGGCGTAGCCCTCGCGCTGGTATTCAACCAGTGGGTCACGCTGAGCCATGGCACGCAGACCGATGCCCTCCTTGAGGTAGTCCATCTCGTAGAGGTGGTCACGCCACTTGCGGTCAACAACCGAAAGAACAACTCGACGCTCGAGCTCGCGCATTGCGAGCTCTCCGACGGTCTCGGTGCGACGGGCGTACTGAATGTTTGCGTCTGAGACCAGTTCGCGAATCAACCAACCCTTGGTGAGTCGGGCACGGTTGCCCGCTTCACTCAAAACCTCGCCAATCTCGAGACCTACCGGATAGATGGTCTTGAGCTCGTGCCAGAGGGCGTCCAGGTTCCAATCGCCGCCGACGTTCTCGCCGAGGTGCTGCTCGACCACGGTTGCGATCACGTCTTCGATGAACTCATCCACGCGGGTCTTGATTTCATCACCCTCAAGGATGTGCCTGCGGTCACTGTAGATCGCCTCACGCTGACGGTTGAGAACGTCGTCGTACTTGAGCACGTTTTTACGAATTTCTGCGTTGCGGGCCTCGACCTGAGTCTGCGCGCTCTGAATCGCGCGACTTACGACCTTTGACTCGATAGCCATCTCGTCAGGCACCGAGGCGCGGTTCATGATTGAGGCCGCGGCACCCGAGTTAAACAGACGCATCAGATCGTCAGTGAGCGACAGGTAGAACCGCGATTCACCCGGGTCACCCTGGCGACCAGCACGACCACGCAACTGGTTATCGATTCGGCGCGACTCGTGACGCTCGGTGCCGAGCACGTAGAGACCGCCGACTTCAAGCACGCGCTCGGCCTCGGCAGCAACCTCAGCCTTGACCTTCTCAAACTCAACTGCCCAGGCAGCTTCGTACTCTTCCGGGTTCTCAGCAGCTGTTAGACCACGCTTGGCAAGGGCCTCGACAGTCAAGAACTCGGCGTTTCCGCCGAGCATGATGTCGGTGCCTCGTCCGGCCATGTTGGTGGCAACGGTAACAGCCCCGAAGCGACCGGCTTGAGCCACGATTGCGGCTTCACGGGCATGGTTCTTGGCGTTCAAGACTTCGTGACGCACTCCGGCCTTGGCCAGCAGCTTGCTGAGGTACTCGCTCTTCTCAACCGATGTGGTTCCAACCAGCACCGGCTGGCCCTTTTTGTGGCGCTCGGCGATGTCAACCACGACCTGGTTGAACTTGACCTCTTCGTTTTTGTAAATCAGGTCAGGCTGGTCGATTCGGACCATTGGCTTGTTGGTTGGGATAGGCACAACACCAAGCTTGTAGGTGCTCATGAACTCGCCGGCTTCGGTCTCAGCGGTACCGGTCATACCCGAGATCTTGCTGTAGAGACGGAAGTAGTTCTGGAGCGTAACAGTGGCCAGAGTCTGGTTCTCGGCCTTGACCTCGACGCCTTCCTTGGCCTCGATGGCCTGGTGGATGCCCTCGTTGTAGCGACGACCCGGCAAGATGCGGCCGGTGTGTTCGTCAACGATCAGCACCTCGCCGTTCATCACGACGTAGTCTTTGTCGCGCTTGAAGAGAGCCTTGGCGCGAATCGAGTTGTTCAAGAACGAAATCAGTGGAGTGTTGGTTGACTCGTACAGGTTGCTGATGCCCAGGTAGTCTTCGACCTTTTCGATACCAGGCTCAAGAATGCCTACGGTGCGCTTCTTCTCGTCAACCTCGTAGTCGATGACTGGCTGAAGTCGTTCGGCGATCTTGGCAAACTCGGCAAACCATCGGTTGGCGTCGCCCGATGCAGGACCCGAGATGATCAGCGGAGTACGAGCCTCGTCAATCAGAATCGAGTCAACCTCGTCGACAATCGCGAAGAAGTGCCCGCGTTGGACGAGTTCCGACTGGTCGAGCGCCATGTTGTCGCGCAGGTAGTCAAAACCAAATTCATTGTTCGTACCGTAGGTGATGTCACACAGGTACTGCTCGCGACGTTCCGCCGGGGTCTGACCCGAAAGGATCACGCCGGTGGTCATACCGAGGGCGCGGTAGACGCGGCCCATCAGCTCACCCTGGTATTCAGCCAAAAAGTCGTTGGTGGTAACCACGTGCACACCGCGACCGGCGATTGCATTCAGGTATGCGGCTGTGGTGGCAACAAGGGTTTTTCCTTCACCGGTGCGCATTTCGGCAATGTTGCCGAGGTGCAGGGCGGCCCCACCCATGAGCTGCACGTCGAAGTGGCGCATTCCAAGGGTGCGCTTGGATGCTTCGCGGACAGCCGCGAAGGCCTCCGGCAGCATGTCATCGAGCGATTCGCCCGCGGCGTAACGGTTGCGAAGCTCGGTGGTCTCGTTGCGAAGCTCCTCGTCGGTGAGCTTGATGAAATCCTCTTCGAGAGCGTTGACGGCCTTTGCATAATTGCGCAGCTTGGCAAGCAAGCGGCCTTCACCGGCACGCAATAGTTTGTCGATAATGGTTGCCAAAATGTGCTCCGTAAGTAGTTTGTAAACTTCCTCAATCCTACGGCAACGGCCCCCGACAGAAGCCTGTCGGGAGCCGTTACACGGGGCTTTCGCCCAAGGCAGAATCCGTTTAGCCGAGCGTCAGAACGCCGTAATTCCAGCCTTTGCGACGGTAGACGACCGAGGTCTTCGAGGTCGATGAATCTAGGAACAGGTAGAAGTCGTGACCAACCAGTTCCATGCGGTCAATCGCATCGCTGACCGTCATCGGTTCGGCTGCGAATTCCTTGCGGCGAATCTCGATTGGGCTGGTCGGTTCGGCAGCCGACTCCTCCTGCGCTGCCGCTGGTGCGCTGCGGCCTAGTAAAACCTCGCCATCGACGGCGTGCACGTCCAAGGTGGCAAAGTCACTCGCGGTCAGTTCGGCGGTTCCGAGAGCCGCGTGGCGACCGTGGTGAACTTTGCGACGGTCGGCTGCGCGACGCAGGCGTTCGGTTAGCTTGTCGAAAGCAACGTCAAAGGCGGCAAACTTGTCGCCGGCGTGGGCTTCGGCTCGAACCACGTGTCCGGGTTCAACCACGGTGAGTTCAACGGTGTCTTCTGGGCCGCTGGTGCGGGAATGATCGTGACGGGTCACCTTGATTTCAAAAGCCTCGAGCTTGTGCGTCAGGGCTTCAATCTTGTGGGTTCGGTCCGCTACGTAATCGCGGAATCGGTCTGAAACCGTGAGGTTTCGGGCCTGGATTTTTGCTTCCATGGTGACCTCCATAATCGGGCTTCATTGCCCAGCTCCACATTCAAAGTGAATGTGTAGAAAAGTTATACCCATTTCGTTCCCGTTGTTGCGTTTTTCAGAAAAGTTTCAGCAAACGCGAAAAAACCTGCAGCTTCAAACCCTGCCTCGGCCAGCGCAGAACGTGCGGCCAAGATAGTTGATCCGGTGGTCACAACGTCATCCACGATAAAAATCGCTTTCGGGCCGTGCAAACGGTCCGGCCTCGGCACGACGAAGGCCCCGGCAAGATTTTGCGATCGTTGAGATGCGCTCAACACCCGCTGGTCGTCAACCGTGCGCCGATACTCAATGGCCCTGGTCAACTTGAGCGGAAATCTTGAGTGCCGGACGAGCTCTCGAACCAATGACTCGGCAGGATTGAAGCCTCGCGAGCTCCAGCCCCGCTGGCTCGGCGGGATCGGAACCAACTGCGCCGACTGCCAGCCCAGGTGCTCGAGCTGATTATCGAAACTGGCCGCGAGGTGTGGTCCAATCGCTTTCAGGTAGGCAGTCTGCTGGCGGTCTTTGACCTCGTGCAAAAACAATTTCGCATCGGCATCGAGTCGACCAAAGGCGGCACCTCGAAAACTCATACCTTCACCGCGAAAGACCTCAATGGCCGTTTTGGGTAGCCGGTCAAGACACCTTTCACAGAGCAACCCTGACTGCTCAGAGCACCACAGACAAACTGACGGAAAAACCAAATCGAGAATCGATACGGGCATGCCCCAAGCCTGAGAGTTGCCGCCTACATTGGGCAATCACATCCAAAATATGTGGAAAACCCTCAGCAATTGAATGTTGGCTTGGCTCTAGTGGCCGCTGAAGTGGGCTGAGATAACCCCGGAAATCACTCGTTCCCAGTTCGAAGAGCGATAGCGCGAGAGATCGCCGAACTGATTGAGCACGAAAATGTCACCAGCGGTCGAACCAAGCACCTGAGTTCCATTTTCGATGCTGACAGTCGACACGGCATCGGCGCCGATCGTTGCGATGTAGGGCAGAGTCCGAACTCCATCATTGAGATCCAGCACCACGACTTCAACATCGCCGGCCCATGAAATCGAAATCGGCGTCTTCACCGAAGCGGCAATTTGCATCGGTGATCCGAATCCAATTGGGCGTCCGGTTTTATCTCGAATAATCGACGAAACCCATACTTGGCTACCCGATGGAGTGTTGATTCGCGCAGCAATCCGAGAGCCCTCGGGGCTGACCGCGATTTCTTCACGATTGGCCAGCGCTAGCCATCCCGCTGGCACGACTCGCGAGGTGCCCTCCATGCCGATAACGCGAATTTGAGACCCGGCCGGCTTACCCGCACTCCAGAGATAACCCTGACGGTCAAAGACCGGTCGCACCGTATTCAGGCGCGAATCAACCAGCATCGGTGACGAACCAATTGATGAAAGCAGGACCAAGTGGACGCCGTCGGCACCGAGCAGTGCTGCGTGTGTCTCATCGGTTGAGACGGCAAAATCATTTGCACCGTATTTTTTGGCTAGGTCATTGACGTGGCCAAAATTAGGCGAAATAGCCCCGGCAGTATGAGCAAAGGCATCGACGGTTAGGACGACCGGCGACTGCCCGGCCGAGCCGGAGACTCGGGCGTTCAAATCGCCGATGCTCTGTGGTGACCGTTCCACCAAAACCTGGACGGTATTCACACTGGAAAGCTGCCGCAGCGTGGCGTTCAACTGAGATTTGAACTGCATCTTTTGAGTCGCGCTCAGACTCAGGAATTTTGAGTTGAGATCAACCGAGGCAACACCATTGGCGACCGAGACCGAACCGATGGAAAGTTTCACGCCGGCCGGGATTGGCGAGCTGGCGGCACTCGCCAACCACTTGCTTGGCCCGAGGAATAGCTCGGTGACCATGCGGGTCGAGGTCGAAGCGCTGGCCGGGAACCAACGAAGATCAGGCACCAGGTACTTGTACTGGTTGTCGAAGAAGTAGAGCGTGTAACTGTGGAAAATGGCCTCGAAAATAGGCCTGATCAGCACGGTTAGATTTGGCGCCGAGCTGATTCGCCATTCGCCGCGTTCACGAACGAAGCCAATGTCTAGCGTGCGTTCGGTACCGGGTTTGGCAACGGAATAAACACCGCGTCCATCCAGCTGCGACTGAACCCGAATCGTCACCTGTGCCCGTTTGTTGGCATCAAACGTGATGACCGGCTTGCCGGTCTCGACGAGAACCTCCTCGGTGGGCTTCCACTCGGTGCGGAATCCCTCGCTGAGATACTGTCGGGCGACCGCGTAGTCATTTTGCGGTCCGGTCCCGGCGTTCAGAAAACCGCTGACGATTTCATCCTGAGTGGCACCAGCGCTCGGCGCGCTCGGCGAGTAGTAGAGCTGCTCGTTGTTGAGGCCTCCATCGATGACGGGACCGACGCGAACCTCGCCAGACATCGGCAATCGCGCACATCCGGTTAGCGCTATGAGGCCAGCGAGGACTGACATGACAGCTGCGAGGGTTCCGTGAAAACGACTACGCATCCTTCTCACCTGACTCATCTGGATTGGTCGAATTTACTGGATTGGTCGGAGTTGCTGGTTTGGTCGAATTTGCTACTTTGGTCGAAGTTGCTGATTCGCTCATCGCGGCCGCCAGTGATGCCGGACGCGTTTTCGGTGGCAAAGGCAAAGGCGACTGGGTGAAGTTTTGGTTGTGCACTCGAGGCAGGGTCAGTCGGAATGAGGCGCCCTCGTTTGGCTTGGCCCAAACCTGCAACCAGCCATTGTGCAGGTTTGCATCTTCGAGCGAGATCGATAGACCCAGCCCTCCGGTTCCCTCGGCGGTTCTCGATTCGTCGGCGCGCCAGAAGCGGTCGAAAACGCGGTCAACCTGAGCCCGGGTCATACCGACCCCGTAATCGGTGACCGACACCGCAACGGCCTGATCGTTTGCGCCGACGCAAACCAGGATCGGTTTGCCGGCTCCGTGTTTGACCGCGTTGCTGAGTAGGTTTCTCAAAATCTGCTCGATGCGCAAGGCATCCACTTCGGCTTCAACTGGTCCATGTGGCAATTCGATCTCGATTTTGGAACCCTTGCTCATCGCCAGCGGCTCGATGGACGCGATTGCGGTTCCCACGATTCCGTTGAGGTCGTGTTGTTCCAGGTCCAGGGTTACCGCGCCGGCGTCGTACCGAGAAATCTCAAGCAAACTATTGAGCAAATTCTGGAAGCGTTCGATGTGTTCGTGCATCAGCTCAGCGGAGCGTTTCGCTGCCCCGTCGAGCGAATCACGCTGGTTGAAAATGAAGTCGCCGGCAAGCTTGATGGTGGTGAGCGGGGTCCTAAGTTCGTGAGAAACATCGGAGACAAAACGCTGCTGCATCTTCGAGACTCGCTCGAGCTTGGCAATCTGTGACCTGAGGGCACCGGTCATGTCATTGAAGGAGTGGGCGAGTTGCGCAATCGCATCCTCACCCTTTTCGTTTAGACGGAGCTCGAGGTCACCACCCGAGATCTCCTGGGCCACTCGCGCGATTTCTTGCACCGGGCGAACGATGCGACGAGTCACGAACCAGCTAATGGTCGCGATGATGAAAATCGTCACCAGACCACCGACCACGAGTGTGGCCTGAACAAAATCGAGCGTCTGCTGCTCACTGCTGAGATTGAAAACCAAATACAGTTCGTACGCGCCAGCGACCGGAATTGAGACCGGGGCACCAACCACGATGCCCGGCGAGGTGGCTCCATTCGGGCCTGTAAGGGTGACCGACTGGTAGGAAAGTTTGCCGCTCGAAGCCCGAACCTGCGACCTTAGTTTGTCGCTAAACAAACCGGTGTCGAGGTCCGCCGAGATAGGGCTTTGCAGCACAACCGAGGTGACCTGCCCCGGGCTTCGAAGCAGCGCCACCTTGCGATTGTCCGAGGTGCCCGTGGTTTCGATGTTCGGCACCACGGTATTCACCAACCGCTGGAGTGTTATTTCGTCGCTCACGGTGGTTGCCGAGAAGGTGTTCTGGACTTCAACCAGCGCTCGTTCGGATTCACCGAGGATCTGGTTGAGTCTGGTGTTGAAGAGACCGTTACCGATCGAGTAACTCAGAAATCCGCCGAGAAGAACCAGTGCGACAGCGCTGAAGCCGACGGTGGCCGCCACGGCGCGCAATTGCAGTGAGCGTCGAAGCAAGCGCAATACGCCTTGAAACAGTTGCTTCGGGGTCACTTAGCCGCCTAAAACTGGTACGAGCCTGAGCTCGAATGGGTGTTTAGAATCCGGTGCCGGCTTTGTAGCCGATGCCGCGCACGGTAGTGACAATCTTCGGGTTGTCTGGGTCATCCTCAATCTTCGAACGCAAACGCTGAACGTGAACATTCACGAGACGAGTGTCGGCCTTGTAGTGATAGCCCCAAACCTGCTCGAGAAGCATCTCGCGGGTGAAAACCTGCTTTGGCTTCAAAGCGAGAGTGAGCAGAAGGTTGAACTCGAGCGGCGTTAGTGACAACTTGTCGGCTCCGCGTCGAACCTCATGGCCAACGACGTCAAGTTCGAGTGGCCCAATTCGGACGACCTCAGAGCTCTCTGGAGTTAGGCGGCGAAGGCTTGCGTTGATGCGAGCCAGAAGTTTCTCTTGGTCGATTGGCTTGGCGATGTAGTCATCAGCACCAGCGTTGAGACCTCGAACCTCATCCTCGGTGTCGCTCTTAGCCGTGAGCATGATGATGGGAGTGCCAGCCACAGCGCGAATTTCTTTGCATACCTCCACGCCGTCTTTGCCAGGCAGCATCACATCGAGGAGAACCAGATCTGGCTTGGTAGCCGTGAAAATCGAGAACGCGCCAGCACCATCTTCGCTGTACGCAACTTCAAAACCGCGGGCTTCAAGGATGATGCCAAGCATGTCGCGAATGCCAGAATCGTCATCCACCACAAGGATCTTGTGAGCCATAAACAACCTCTGAGTTTGGTTCGCGAAGTCGCGAACGTTCTGTTCTATTTAGTAGCGGTAATGCTCGACCTTGTAAGGTCCATCAACCGGAACACCGATGTAAGCGGCTTGCTCCGAGCTAAGACGTGTTAATTCAACACCAAGTGACGCCAGGTGCAAACTCGCAACTTTCTCGTCGAGGTGCTTCGGCAAGATGTAAACGCCAACGGGGTACTCATCCGGCTTGGTGAAAATCTCGATTTGGGCGAGCACCTGGTTGCTGAAAGAGTTGCTCATGACGAAGCTCGGGTGACCGGTTGCATTACCCAAGTTCATCAATCGGCCCTCGCTCAAGACAAGAATCGAGCGGCCGTTAGGCAGGCGCCACTCGTGCACCTGAGGCTTGATTTCGATCTTCTCAGCGCCTGGCAGACGCGAGAGTCCGGCCATGTCAATCTCGTTGTCGAAGTGTCCAACATTGGCCACGATCGCGAGGTGCTTCATTTGAAGCATGTGCTCGGTGGTCAAAATGTTCGTGTTACCGGTGGCGCTGACGAAGATGTCGATCTGGTCGATGACCGATTCGAGTCGCGAAACCTGGAAACCGTCCATGGCAGCCTGAAGGGCACAAATTGGATCGATCTCGCTCACGATGACGCGAGCACCCTGACCCCGCATGGCCTCTGCCGAGCCCTTGCCGACATCGCCGTATCCGGCAACGAAGACAACCTTGCCGCCCATCAGAACGTCGGTGGCGCGGTTGATGCCATCCGGCAGTGAGTGACGGATGCCGTACTTGTTGTCGAACTTCGACTTGGTGACCGAGTCATTCACGTTAATAGCGGGGAACAGCAGCTCGCCACGCTTGTGGAAGTCATAGAGACGGTGAACGCCGGTCGTGGTTTCTTCAGTGACGCCACGAATCTCGGCCGCAATCTTGGTAAACCGGTCCGGGGAGGTAGCCAGCGAAAAGCGCAACAGATCAAGGATGACCGCATACTCTTCACTGTCTTCGGATGAGGTAGCGGGCACGGCACCGGCAAGCTCAAACTCACGACCCTTGTGGACCAGCAGGGTTGCGTCACCGCCGTCATCAAGAATCATGTTCGGACCGATGTAGTCGGCTCCTTCGGCTGCAGCTTCGGTCGACCAGTCGAAGATGCGGTCGGTGCACCACCAGTACTCCTCCAGAGTCTCGCCCTTCCAGGCGAAAACAGGGATGCCCTTTGGCGCATCCGGAGTTCCGTCGCCAACCACGACGGCAGCCGCTGCCTCGTCCTGGGTGGAGAAAATGTTGCAGGATGCCCAGCGGACCTGAGCACCGAGTGCCGCGAGGGTTTCGATTAGCACTGCGGTCTGAACCGTCATGTGCAGCGACCCGGCGATGCGTGCACCCTTGAGAGGCTGTTGAGCTGAGAATTCATCTCGAAGGGCCATGAGGCCAGGCATCTCGTTTTCGGCGAGGCGAATCTGGTGACGACCCGATTCGGCTAACTCGAGGTTGGCTACGCGAAACTGATCGGTGGCGAGTGTCGACTTTGCGGCTGCAGACATGCGAACTTACTTTCTGATGAGGGCTAATACTTCGTCGCGAAGACTGTGCATTAATGATTCGTCAGAGGCTTCGACGTTAAGGCGCAGCAGTGGTTCAGTGTTGGAACTACGAACATTAAACCACCACCAAGATTCCCCGGCAGCATTCTTTTTGCCACCGTTGGGGCTGGTGAAGGTGAAACCGTCAAACTCTTCGAGCAAACCTCGGCCCTCAAAAGCCTCGATGATGCGAGCACGCGCTGCGGGCACATCGGCCACGGTTGAGTTAATTTCACCCGACATGAAATAAGGGTTGTACTGCTTGGCAAACTCGCTCAGCGGAGCCGCCTGGGCACCGAATTCGGCCAAGACATGCATAGCAGCCAACATGCCGTTGTCAGCGCCCCAGAAGTCACGGAAGTAATAGTGGGCCGAGTGCTCTCCACCGAAAACAGCGTTGGTTTCGGCCATCGCATCCTTGATCAAACTGTGCCCGACCTTAGTGCGGTAAGGCTTGGCACCATCCTGCTCGATCACTTCTTCGACAATGCGCGAGGTCAGTAGATTGTGCAGCACTGTGACCGGAGCGCCTGGATTCTGCGCCTTCTCTCGCGCAATCTCGCGACGGGCAACAATGGCTGCCACGGCACTTGGTGTCACCGGCTGACCAAGTTCATCAATCACGAAGCAGCGGTCGGCATCACCGTCAAAAGCCAGGCCGATATCGGCTCCGTGCTCGACAACCGCCTCCTGCAGGTCAACCAAATTCTTCGGGTCGAGGGGGTTGGCCTCGTGATTTGGAAAACTTCCGTCGAGTTCGAAATACATCGGGATGATTTCGAGCGGCAGCTGGGCCAGGTCAGTGGCGTGACCCAAAACGGCCGGCACGGTCATCCCGCCCATGCCGTTGCCTGCATCGACGACGACCTTCAGCTTGCGGATTGGGGTTAGGTCGACAAGTTCGCGCAGGTAACTGGCATAGCGAACCAGGATGTGCTCCTCGCGGTAACCACCGACCTCGGCAACCGGTTCAATGCCTTCTTCGAGATAGACCTTGGCGCGATCGCGGATGGCTGCCAAGCCGGTGTTGAGGCTGATGCCTCGGGCTCCGGCACGAGAAAACTTAATGCCGTTGTAGGTCGCAGGATTGTGCGAAGCCGTGAACATCGCGGCAGGAGCATTCAAGACACCCGATGCGAAGTAACTCTCATCGGTCGAGCAGAGTCCGATCGAAACGACATTGGCTCCGCGAGCTTGCGCACCTCGAGCGAAGGCCTCGGCAAATTCAGGGGAAGAATCGCGCATGTCATGACCGACCACGACATCGCTGCCGGCTGCGCCGAGCTCATCCACAAAGCCGGCGGCCAGCGCCTCAACCACCTCAAAGGTCAGGTCTTTGCCGACTAGTCCGCGAACGTCATAGGTTTTGACAATCGCGTCCCAATTGATGTTGCTCATGGTTCTCGTTTCTATTCGCGGTCTCGTAGACCGAGCATCGCTAGGCGACGCTGGTGTGCCTGACTAGCTGCCAACCGTTGGGCACGGTGAAGTTTTTGACATGGTCGCTGCACAAATCGTGCGCGTGGGGCTCGCTCTGAGCCGTCAGCGGCCCAAGCACCGCAACCGATGACGAGTAGTCGAAGGTCAGCGTTGCAACCGCATATTTGCTGCAACCCTGCTTGGAGCAAGCTCGTTGAATCATCCCTGCAAGGATACCAATTAGCCGTTTTGGAGACCTAAACTTGCCAGCATGGACCTGAGTCGCAATAGCCGCCGAGACCGCCACGGGCGCGGGTTGCGCGGCATGCTGGTGCGAGCCCCATTCCGCGGGCGTAGGGCGCCTTCGGGTTTGGTTGAGATTGTCGCTGGGACAGTGGAATACCTCAAGAACGAGTTTCCAAACGACTTTGCCAAGCTGCAGTGGCGCGTCAGCGATCAGGGGCCGATCGATATCGTCGACGGCCTCGAGCAAGTGCGTCGTTGGACGAACGATCCGGCAACCATGACCATTCACATCTATCGACTGCCGATTGAGCGACTCGGCCATGTCAGGCGAATGGATGCGCTGCACGAGCGCATGCACATCGAGGAGTATGTCTTTGCCGCCGCGGCCGACTTGGTTGGCAAAGATCCATTCGACTTTTTACCGGGCAGTCGCTGACTCGTTTGGGGCCGGAGTGGTTGCTAACTCAATGGTGTCAGCCGACTAGCGAACGCTAATCAGCAGTTGCTCTGCGGAATTCTTGAAGTCGGTAATCGGCAGGCTCGAAACCGTGGAATCGAGATCGGTTACCAGATTCGCTCTCAGGGCTGAAGATTCAGTCTTCATCCAAACCAGGGCTCCTGCGGTCAGCCCGATGGTTCTAACGGCACCCGCGGCCAAGGTCACAATCGGGGCAGTTCCGGCAATAATCTGTGCCGGACTGCCAAGCTGCAAGCGGGCCTCGCTCTTGGAAGCGTTGCCGAGCGAGAGCTTTGTGACACCGCTCTGCGGAACGCGGAAGCCGCGAATGCCTTGAAGGGACTCCCCTGCTTGCAACCAGGTGAAATCGGTCGCGGGAGATTTGGTCTTATTGGTTCGAGGTAGTCGAATCGAGGCTCGAACCGGCTGTTCGGCTGAGACAAAAGCAACGTAGTCGCCGTCGGCCAAACCTGTAATTGGAATGTCGGTGACCGTTCCGACGGTCAACTCCTGACGAAGCACGGTTCCAAACGTCCGGGCGCTGGCGCCAAAAATCTGCGCTGTGACGGTGACGGTTTGCCCAGCCTTCGCGCCGGCACCGTTTGCTGCCGAGGTCGCAGTCATAGCAGGCACAAAGACGCGAAGCAGCGGAGTTTGATCGCCGTATTCGGGCCGCGTTTTGATGATGGCCGCTGCATCGGCTGTTCCGCGCAGCAACAATCCCGGAATCACGAGAGACTTGCTCAACTCGGTTGCTGGACCAATGAAATCGCTGCCGCCCGGTATCGTGCCACGCATGGTGCGCTGCTGCAACCAAGCCGCAACCGATCCGCCGGTTGCCGAAAGGTGCAGTGCCAGAGTCGACTGATTCAACAGGTCGGACGCGAGCTGCAAAACCAAAGTTTTCCCGGCGGGCACGGAGAGTCCGGTGAGTCCATCCGCCTTGACCCGCCCGCCGGCGTTGAACGCGATGACGTCGATTTGCGCATCCACTCGAGATGGGTTGGTCACGATGAGCAACCCTTCGCGACCAATCGAAGTGTCACCACCGACAAACCACAGGTCGGTGCTCGGGGCCTGGCAGCTGGCAGCAAGTAAACCGCTGAACTCTTTCGAGTTCTGCAGTTGCAGGGTCGAAACCGAAAGCAATTGGGAACCTTGGTCGAGCTTGCCGCCGGCATCAATCGCGGTAATAGCGGTCGGTCGCGCAATCCTGGCCGGCACACCTGATGCCGGAGGAAGCACCGATGAGTCTCCCTGAGCCGACAGAGCGACCGATTGGACGGCAGCTCCCGCAGTTTCGACGAGCTTGGGAGAGACGATGGCGTTGACCTCAGCCGTCCCTACCTGGTCAAAGACTCCCAGCCTGGTGCCACTGGCTCCGCCTGAGCGATACGCCGAGCCCGGGCAGACCAAGCGCAAGTCTGCGGCCTTGGCTGACTGGCTCGATGCGCTCGGCAGCTCGCCAACCTCGACACTGAAATTCGGGGTGAAAATCGAACCAACCACCAGTGCCGTCACCAGTAGCAACAGCGACAGGCTGGAACCCAAAATTCGCCTAATCAAACTCATCGCCCCCATTCGGTTCGTCGGTTTGACCCACGAAAATCTCGCTCTCGCGCCGTTTTCCGTTGGCAACCGACCGACCCGGAATCGCCAGCAGGATGAAACCGAGGATGATGATCAGCTGGACGACCTTCGTGATCGACCAAGGTGACGGAGTGACCTTGGGAGCAACCGAAAGCTCGGTATTCGGATGCGTTACTCGCCAGAGCCGCCCGTAATCGGTCTGCCCCACTGACTCGAGCGCATCGTTGGCATCGAGCGCGATGGCCAGGTTCTTGGCACCGGCAGAAGATGTGGTTGGCAGAAGGATGTAGCCGATTCCCGAATCGCGCAGGGCTGGGGTTACATCGGTGCCGTTCGCCGATGCCAAATCGGCGACCAGTTGGCCCACCCGAGCGTATTCCGGTCGAACAGAGGCTAAACCGGCGAGCGCGAAACGGTAGCCCGTGCTGACGTCATCCAGCTGAATGCCATCGCCCGAGACCAGCTCAGCGGTCAGGTGCCGGGTGCCCCTGCCAGATGCCCAATCGGTGGATGAGCCAACCGAATCGCTGACGTCTTTGAGCACGAGCGTTTTCAACTGGCTACCGCGAGCTGCTTCAGCCGCGACAATCGAGGGCACCACGCGACCGTCGGTGTGGTGGATGTCCGTGTGACCGGTCGCAAACAGGGCGGCTGCCGGAAGCACCGTAACGACCGCGGTGATGGTGGCAAAGATGCGTCGCGGGGCCGTCACCGACAGCTGATCGAGTGCAAACACTGCCAGGGCAATCAAGCCGATGGCTGCAAGGGTCAACAGTGCGTAAGGCGAGCCATTAACGCGTTCTAGAGCGATTGCCGAAGACCCCACTCCGATGGCCGCGAATTGCAGTCTTTCGACCAGCCAGGCGCTGACCAGGGCTCCGATAACCAGAAGCCAGAGCGTGCTTGCAAAAACGAAGCGCTTGCTCAGCAAGGCAAGGGCGGCGAGAAGTAGGACTGGAACGGTAATCCAAATGGCGTAACCGCCCCAGCCCCAAAGAGCCGTGGTGTTAGCGCCGGCCCCTAGCAACAATTGCCAGAACTGGTGGAGCGAGCTCGGCTGCGGCAAACCGGGGTCGGCCAGGGTCGCCAGCGGTCGGAGGAGTCCAACCACCTCGAAGTAAACCAGCGGAGTCAAAGCCGCCGCGAGCGGTAGCGGTATCCAGAGGAGGTAACCAAATTTGCGCAGCCGGGAAAACAGCACCACGACTATTGCAATGAGCAGCACTGGCAGCAGGTTAGGCGCGCTCGAGCCAAGCAACAGAAGCAGCAAGCCCGATACGCCGACCCAGGACCAGGTGCGGCCAGCCGAGCGCCTCGGGGCGTTTTGGCCCATGCCGGCTGCTCGCGCGAGAGACAAAATGAACCAGGGCAGCATTACGGATGCGATCAGCGCCGGCAGTCGACCCTCGAGTTGCGCCGCGGTGAGGGCTGGCCAGAGCGCAAATAGCGCGGCGCCAAGGTTTCGAGCCCATCCCCTTGCGGTGATTAGCGAAAGCGCCTTCCACGCGCCGATGAATGCCAGCGGCTTGGCTAAAAACAGCGTGATCGCTAGCGCAAGACTCGGTTGCCAAGGCGTTAGCGACCCGATCGCCAAAAGAACCCAGTTGAACGGATCGCTTGGTCCGAAGAAACCTAGACCGATGTTTTGATAGCTAGAGCCGGCGTGCGTGAACAGCGTGTACCAGTCGCTCGAAAGCGGAAGGACTCCCCCGCCAACGGCTGCCGAAGCAGAAGGCCAAAATCCAAGACTGAGCCCCAGTAGCGCTGCCAGCCACCAATAAGCACCGCTACCGCCGAAGCTCTTCGAGCGCTGATCGGCGCGAACGGTTTCGATGGCTCCCTCTTGCAGCAGCGGGTTTGCCTCGACCACCACGGCCTCCTGGCCGAGAACCTCGAGGTCTTCACGCACGGCATCATTCAAACGCTGCTGACGCACCTGCTGGCGAGTGGCACGCAAACCATCGAGGTCTCGCAGTGTCAACTTCGAGCCGCGCCGCACGAGAGACCTAGAACGAAGGCGCCTGAATGCCGTGAAGAAAACCCAAAATCCGGTCGAAAGTTCGGCCCAAATACGATTTGGATGTTTTGCAGCAACGCTCCAGATGGCTCGAGCAAGGCCAATCAGTGGCGAGAAAAGCACATACAGCAGGGCAACACCCGCCGAGGAGTATGCGACGCGCAGGTGGGCGTTTGCTCTGCGCAGCGCCGCCCGAGGGCTTGTGCCGAGCCAACGCTTCGGTCTTTTGCCCGCGAGCGAAAGCCCCGCGTGGGCCACTTGGGCATCGGGTGCAACGACTACGCGGTGACCCGCGCGACGGACTCGAATGCTGAAATCAATGTCAGCGGCAAGATTTGGGGCCGAAGCGTCAAAGCCTCCTACCGCGAGGTAGACCGAGCTACGGACCAGCATGCCTGCGGTTCCCACGGCCATAACGTCGTCGACATGGTCATGTTGCGCCTGATCTAGTTCGCCAGCGACCGGCGAGAAGATGGCTCCGGCCCTGGTCAGGGTGAGGCCCAGTTGCATGATCTGCCGCGGGTCATTCCACTGCAGCTGCTTTGGGCCGATAACCGCTACCGAAGGCGAGACCTCGACAACTCTGAGAAGTTGTTCCAAGGCATCCACTCGCGGAGCGCTGTCATCATGCAGCAGCCAAAACCAACCTTCAAGGTGCTCTTCACCGGTTGACTTTGACGGTTCCGACAATGCCGAGCGGCAGGAATCCAAGGCTTCCGCCAGGTTTTTGGCTCCCTTGGCCGAAATCAATTGCTCGGCGGGAAGAAGATTGCTCTGCGCGATGGACTGTTCGAGTGAAGTGTCGACCAAGATGATTCGATCGGCCGAACGCCTCTGATCGCGAAGTGCCTGCATCGTTACCGCTAGGTAATCGCTGTCGCCTGTCGCGACAACTACTGCGGTGACAAAGGGCTTCATGGTGACGGCTGATTAGCCGAAGTTATGCGCGCTTTTTGAGCTTGCGGCGCTCGCGCTCCGAGAGGCCACCCCAGATGCCGAAGCGCTCATCGTTCGCGAGCGCGTACTCGAGGCACTGCTGCTTGACATCGCAGCCGGCGCAAATGCGCTTCGCATCGCGAGTCGATCCGCCCTTTTCAGGGAAGAACGCCTCTGGGTCGGTCTGCGAGCAAATCGCGTCTGCCTGCCAGGCCAGCGGGTTGGTGTCTTCGCCGTCCGAGTATGCCCCCGAGACGCCAAGTCGAAGTACATCTACGAACCAGTTATCTGGCACACGACTGCGGCTGTCCATACTTTTCCTATCCTGACAAGTTCAAGGCCTCTGGTTGCTCTGACGGCACCGGAGGTCTTTCGTCTATGTAATTACAGCGATGTTATTCGACTCCTGTCAAGTTGAATTTTGCAAACTGTGAGCCATTGGTGGAAGGTCCTGTGCAGGCTCTGTTGCGGCACATTCGGCAAACCGAAGACGCCAGCACTGAGAGAGGTTGGTTTACCCTGCAAAACCCTTGATTTGTCGGGGTTTAACCGCCCGCTATCCTTTTTGACATGAGTGTTTTGGTCACCGGAGGCGCCGGCTACATCGGATCGCACGTTGTTCGATTGTTACAAAATCGAGGTGACGAGGTGGTCGTGGTCGACGATTTCAGCACCGGGCTCGCCGAACGCCTGGGTGACGCAACTCAGATTCATCTCAACCTCGCTAGCACCGACGCGGTCGAGGTTCTAGGCGATGTGATTCGCGAATACGGGGTGACCGCGGTGGTCCACCTGGCCGCTCGCAAACAGGTAGGCCAATCGGTTGAGCAGCCCGAGGAGTACTACCGACAGAACGTTGGCGGCATGGCAAACCTGCTTAGCGCGATGCGTGAAAATTCAGTCGACCGCTTGGTCTTCAGTTCGAGTGCAGCAACCTATGGAATGCCGGATGTGCCAGCGGTTACCGAAGATCTTGAGTGCCGACCGATCAACCCATACGGCGAGACCAAACTGATTGGCGAGTGGATGGCGGCCGACTCGGCAAGGGCTTGGGGGCTTCGTCATGCGAACCTGCGGTATTTCAATGTCGCTGGAGCGGGCTGGCCGGATCTCGCGGACACCGCGGTGCTCAATTTGGTTCCAATTGTTTTCGCGGCAATTCGTGACGGCCGCGCACCGAAGGTATTCGGCGATGACTACGCCACTCCGGACGGATCATGCGTCCGCGATTATGTGCATGTTCTGGACCTCGCCGAGGCGCATTTAGCCGCGCTTGACTACCTCGACCGAGACGAACGTACCGAAACCACATTCAACGTGGGCACCGGAACTGGCTCAAGCGTGTTTGAGGTTATCGACCAGATTCGCCGAGCCACCGGTCAAGATTTTGAAATTGAAGTTAGCCCTCGACGTGCCGGAGATCCGCCATACCTGTGTGCCGATGTCTCACGCATCGAGGCGACGCTCGGCTGGAAGGCAAAAAACGGATTGGCCGAGATTATCGATTCGGCCTGGGCTGCAGAGGCGTCGGCCAGCTAGCGACCCATCGCGATAAACACATCCCCGCTGCCAGAGAGCGTGAAGTGCTTGGCATCGGTCGAAAGGTATGCGGCCTCGCCGCGACGCAGTAACTCGTGATCGCCCCGCGAGTTGCTCAAGTCAACCTCGCCGCCGGCACAGAGCACGATGGCGGGCGACGGCAAAGCAATCTCGGCTAGCAGGTTAGTACCGGATACGCTGGCGCGATACAACCGGAAGTCGCTGGCAGCGCTCGGGTACTCGATGAGTCCGTGAGCCAACTCGACGGGTCGAACGTATGGCACTGGACTCGATTCAAAGTTCAGCACTGACAGCAACTCGGGCACGTCGATGTGCTTTGACGTGAGTCCACCGCGCAACACATTGTCACTATTGGCCATCAACTCGACACCTAAGCCCGAGAGATAGGCGTGGATGTTGCCCGCCGGCAAATACAGCGCCTGACCGGGCTCGAGGTGAACGTGATTCAGCAGCAGAGCTACGACGACCCCCGGATCACCGGGGAATAGGCGATTGAGCGAGGCTGCCAGTTCGAAACGCGCGCTGAAGTCGGCTAACTGAGCCAGCTCAGCGTTGAAACCAGCTAGTTCGATTGGTTCGTCTGCAAAGGTTGGTTCGAGAATCGCGGCAACCAGCTGAGCTAGCCCTCCCGCTTCGAACGCATCCAGCCAGCTTTGTGCGATTGCCACAAACGTGCTCGACACCTCAGGCGCCTCGACCATGTCGAGTAACAGGTTGCGAATCTGGGGCTCGCTACGAAAACCGCAGAGGGCTTCAAAATCGGTGAGCGCCACAATCATCTCGGGTTTGTGATTGGCATCTTTGTAGTTTCGGTGCGATGCCGTGAGCGGCAGCCCTGCAGCATTCTCGCGCTCGAAACCGATGCGCGCCTGATCGAGATTTGGATGCGCCTGAATCGATAGCGGCTGTTCGGCGGCCAAAATCTTTAGCAAAAAAGAGAGTTCAAAACCGATGTGCTCGCGAAGGCTGATGGAGGGATTGGCGGCGAGCCTGGTCGGCGAACCCTCGTGTGTGCCAAACCAGATTTCAGCCATCGGGTGACCGGTAGCCGGAATTCCGAAGTAATCCGAAATAAGGGTCTTCGAGCCCCAGGCATAATCACGCGCGTGATTTTGAAGTTTGGCAATCATCTCGACACAAGCCTATTTGCCAGTCGCAAATAGACTGTTCAGCATGACCGCGCTGACGCAGCCGATTCGCATCGTTTTCAACACACGCGAACCCGGCTACCGAATCAAAACCTGGTTCGCCTATGTAGCGGTGTTCACGCTTTTTGCCGGCGATGCGGTCCGTTACTCAATCGGCTGGTGGGGTTGGGGCGCATTGCTCGCGGTCATCGCCACGGGAACCTTCACACTGTTTTTCCGTAGCAAGAAAGCCGGTCTTGAAGGCCCCAAAATTTGGTTGACGCGAGTGCCAGCGTCGCTTTACCTGTTGCTTGGTTGGATGCTCACCAGTGCGATCTGGTCTGCCTATCGCCCCTTCACGCTCCTAGCCGTGGTGTCGCAACTGGCAACCACGCTCTTCGGCATTTTTCTAGCCGCTATGTTCTCTTGGCGACACCTGCTTCGCATATTCACCAACGTCATACGAGCGATACTCGGAGCGTCGCTGGTCTTCGAACTTGCGGCTGCTATCACCGGGCCAATCGCTCCGATTTTTGGCAACTACTCTGGCCCGAAACCACCGGCACCCGAGTACTACTGGTCGCGCGGGCATCTGTTTGACGGCGAGCGCATCCAGGGCATAGTCGGCAACTCGAACTTGCTGGCCTACGTTTGCATGATTGGCCTGGTCGTTTTTGCGGTCGAGTACGC
>JAGWTM010000062.1 GCA_028868975.1 Actinomycetales bacterium | reverse complement strand
GGCCGGGTGCAGCTGGTGGTTGATTACGGCACGGCAGCAAACCGCCCCAGATTTGAGGCAACCGTCGCGAATTTTCGTGGCACCGGCTGGCAATTGCTGCAAAAAGCGGGCTTGTCGGTTCAGGGAACCGATGAATACCCGCAGTCGTTTGTCTGTCGGATAAACGACTGGCCAGCGGCCGAGGTTCAAAACTGTCGCGACACCCCGACCTACGCGGAAGGTAGCTGGAAGTACTTCATCGCGGATCAAAAACTCGGCAACAACTGGCTGGCTTCGGGGTTCGGAGCCGCTGCTCACCAAACTGGTTGCGGCATGGCCGAAGCCTGGCTTTGGGTTGACCCGAGTCAAGCCAGCAGCAGCGAGGATTCAGCAGTCCCTGGAATTGCACCGAGGTTTTACCCTTGCGAGCGATAGCCTCCGCGGGTCGACCGACCCCAACGCATCCGACAACCTGGTGGCTGGTTGGACTGGGTGCTGGTCTTGCGGCAACACTCGCCAACAACGCAATTTTCTCGGCTGTCGTTTGCCTGGGGTCCATCTCGGTTCTTGTGCTTGTGCGCAAACAAGAGCGAACAGCGAACGCCCTGAAGTTTTATCTGTTCAGCGCGCTGATTTTTGTGGCTATAAAGGTAACCCTGCGCACCGTTTTTGGCGAACAACCGATCAATCTCGACGCCTTGGCGCAATCGTTCGGAGATGCGCTCCGCGTGGCAGCAATTTTGCTCAGCGCCGGACTTGCCAACACCATGAGCGACCCTCGCAAACTATTGCGCAGCACTCCCCCGGCTTTGCAACAGTTGGCAACCGCAATTGCTATCGCAGTCAACCTTGCCCCGCAGCTCATTTCGAGTTTCTCGAGGGTTCGAAGGGCTGCCCGGCTGCGGGGTCGCTCCCGCGGTCTCGGAGCCTTCAAGAGCATCGTGATTCCGACTTTGACCGAGGCGCTAGAAAGCTCGATCACGCTCGCCTCGAGCATGGAGGCCCGAGGATTCGGGCGGCGCGAGTTGCGCACTAAACGGTCGGCTCGGCTGGCTACTGTTTTTGCCGGCTCGGCCCTGTTGTCCATCGGAGCGGCCGCATACCTGGTGACATTCACCAACCAACCCTGGCTAACCTCGGCCTTCGGCGCGCTCGGAATCCTGTTCGTCATGCTCTACCTTCGAAATCTTGGCCGAGATACCAAGCGGACGCGCTATTCGATTCAAAGTTTCAGAACCATGGACCGACTGGCCTGGGGGTTTAGCGCTGTTTTGCTAATCGCAGCGGTGTTGGTCAACAACTTGGGGGTGTTGGGAGTTTGAAGCAAGCGCAACCCACTGTGGCTAACCCCAACCTGATCATCGAGGATTTCTCGCTCGGTTACAGGGGCAAACCGGCGTTGACCCTGCGCGAGCTAGACCTGAACTTTGCGGCTGGTGAATTCGTTTTGGTTTGTGGCCCCACCGGTGCTGGCAAGAGCAGTCTGCTTCGGGCCATCATGTCCATGCCACAGTTGACTAGCAATAGCGCACAGAGCGGTGCCATCAAGATCTTCGACCCTTCCACCGGGCAATACGTTGCTACCCGAGGCAAATTCCCACAAGACTTCGCGCATCTGGTTGGCTATGTGCCTCAACACCCCGAGAAGTCTTTCGTGTCCGAGACCGTGGAATTGGAACTGGCCTTCGGGATGGAACAGTTGGGTTTCGAGCCAAGCCAAATGCGTTCAAGGGTCGTCAGCATCGCCGAAAGCCTAAAGCTCACCGACCTCCTCGATCGCGAACCGGCCAGCTTGAGCGCAGGTCAAGCGCAGCGAGTCGCGATCGCAGCGGCCCTTGCCGCCGGGCAACGCATCCTGTTGTTGGATGAACCGACATCGGCCTTGGATGACCCGAGCGCGTTTGAAACGGTGCGACTAATTCGCGATCTTTGCGACAATCTCGGAGTGACCGCGCTGATGGTCGAGCACCGGGTGGAGCGCGTGGTCGATGTAGTGGACTCGGTTGTCCTACTCGATGAAACGGGGTGCGCAACCAAGGGCGACAAAAGCCTTGTGTCCAGTTTTGCCCTGCCGATTAGACCTAAACCGGCAAACACCGAAGGGCATGATGCGGGCCGAAAAGAGCATGACTCGAACAGAGCTCCAAGGCTCAAGGTAAGCAACCTGATTGTTCAGCACGAGCAAATCACAGCTCTAGATCGAGTTTCGTTCGAGGCTCGTTACGGAGAAATCCTGGGTGTTCGCGGCGCTAACGGCGCTGGCAAGTCGAGCCTCCTCTGGGCAATTCAGGGTGCCGAATCAAGGACGGGCGGTGAAATCTGGACCTCCAACCATGAGTCTGTCGCGATGGTTCCGCAAACGGCTGGTGACCTACTCTTTCTGGGTTCCGTCGCTGAAGAGTTGCATGAGGCCGACCGGTTTGCCGCGGTGCCAAGCGGCACGACGGCAAAAATCCTGAGCCAACTAGTCGGTGAAATGGATTACGTCCAGCACCCTCGAGACCTTTCCGCGGGTCAGCAGTTGGCCTTGGCTTTGGCCGTTCAACTGGTCAAGGGATGCAACCTAATCTTGTTGGACGAGCCAACCAGCGCCCTCGACTATCGCGCCAAAGCCGCGCTGGCCGCCGCGTTGAATGAACTGAGCTCACAGGGTAAAACCATTGTTATCGCGAGCCACGACGGAGATTTCTTGGCCGCAACCGCAGACCGAATTTTGACCCTAAATCATGGACGCCTTTGCGAAGAAGCAGGTGGCTCAACTGAGATTTAGAACATCGTTGCGCGAGCGCATCCTGATGGGTGCAGTTTCAATCGCTGCCATCTCGATTTTTGTGTGGCCACTTTTCGTTTCGGCCGCTGGCGCCGATGAGGCATCGCTGGCTCAGACGATTTTCACCCTCTTGATGCCGTGTTTGCTGATTGTTTTGGCACTCGAATTTTCAAACGGTGCGCTGAATAGCCGCAGTGTCGCTGTGCTTGGTGTACTCACCGCCGTGAATGCCGTGGTCCGAATGCTTGGCGCCGGCACAGCCGGTATCGAGACAGTCTTCTTCTTGGTGATTATCGCCGGCTACGTCTTCGGTTCAGGATTCGGATTTTTGCTCGGTGCAGCGTCCCTTTTTGCTTCCGCTCTGCTGATTGGCGGGTTTGGCCCCTGGCTGCCATTCCAAATGATGGCGGCCGGTTTGATTGGCATCGGCGCTGGAATGCTGCCACGTTTTCGCCTCACCAGACTTGTTTTGATTGGGTATGCGATCATCGCCAGTTTCGTTTACGGCGCACTCATGACCCTCTGGAACTGGCCATTTATCGCTGGTGCTGGGACGTCCGTCAGCTACGCACCGGGCGCTGGACTGATGGCAAATTTGGAAAGGTTCATCGCGTACGAGCTGGTCACCGGAGGGTTGCTGTGGGACGCGGGACGAGCGCTAACTACTTGTGTCTTGATTGCCTTAACGGCACCGGCCCTAATCACCACGCTCAATCGCGCGGCAACCAGGGCCGGTTTTGGAAAAGGTGCTGACTAGGTTCTAAAGCTGAGCCCGCAGCCGGGTGCGCCTTAGAAAAGCGGTACCGAAACTGCCATCTGAAGGCTGAGGGCTACCAGCGAGGCCGCGAGCAAACCGAGGTTTGCCTTCCAGGTGTACTTGAACTCACCACGTGCGATGTGCATCAGCGCCGCAACGACCATGGTCAGCGCTAGGCCATCGGCGGCCAAAAAGCCAACCAGCTGCGCCCATGCCAAGCCAGGAATCAGGTATGCGGCTAGAGGAGCGAGGACGATGCCAACGGCACCAAGGATCTCGAGCCATGCGATGAGTCGAACGACACCGAAAGGTAGCTTTTCAACCCAGCCAAAACCGGCAGCCAACAGGGTCTCGCGAGGCGAGAAGGCCTTGAAGCGTCCAGCCTTGAAAAAGCCAAGTGCGACGTAGGTTGAGACCGCTAGGGCCAAGATTGCAAAAACGAAGTTCATTTGATTCCTTGAATTGATGTTGTTCGGTGCTTTACCATGGACTAGTAAAGCGTCTCTTGACTTACTTTGTCAAGTGCCCCTTTACAAATGGCATCAAGCGACGAAGTTTTAGCTTGCTAGGAATTGGAGGTCACCTTGGAGATCAAGGCTCACTGCGAACGTCAGGCCGATGGCTGGCACGTCTCGGTTGCTGAACTGGGCGGTTTGACCACCACTGCCAAGCGCCTCGACAAAGCGACCGAGCAGATAAAAATTCTGGCCGAACAGGCTTCGGGTGAATCCAAGTGCGACATCGTGGTCAAGGTTGAGGCTGTTATGCCCGGCATCATCTGCGATCTCGAAGCCGCCCAAGAAAAGATGCGCATCGCTACTCGGCTTCAAGAAGAGGCTTCTGCCTCGATTCGCGAGGTTGTCGGGCGGATGCGCGATGAAGGCCTAACCATGCGCGACATTGCGGTTTTGCTTGGGGTTACTCCTCAGCGCGTGGCCCAGCTGGCACCTTGCGCGACCCACGAAGAGTCGGTTGCTTAGACCTTCCAAGTCGGAAGGCGCCAACCGAATGTCATCGCACAAATTCTCAGGCCGGTAATCACAACCGCTCCAGCACCGATTGCAAGCACGTCGTTGACGTTGAGCGCATCCAGCAAGACCACGACCCAACCGCCTAGAAACGCCACCACCGAATAGGGCTGGTGGTCGTTGAATGCTCGCGGAATCTCATTGACGACCACATCGCGCAAAACCCCACCAAAGACTGCGGTGATGACACCCATCAAGACGGCGACCAGCGGAGGCATGCCTGAGTGCAGTGAAATGTAGGTTCCACCCGAGGCGAAAATGCCCAAGCCCAGAGCGTCCGGCCACTGGGTGGCTCGCTCAGTGACTTCCAAGTGTCGTGAGCGCAAGAAAATCATCGCCAGCGCGCAGATGGCAAGAATCACCCAGAGCCAAAGCTCATTCTGCACCCAGAAAAATGGGCGGCGATCAAGAAGAATGTCGCGGAGTGTTCCACCACCGAATGCCGTAAATCCGGTCACCATCGCCATGCCGACGATGTCCAAGCGTTTGCGCGCGGCCTCGATCAGACCCGAGATGGCAAAAGCCAAAGTCCCGAGCACCTCAAAGGTCAGCTTGCCGTTGGCGGCGATCCAGTTGATCAGGTCGTTTGGGTTCACGGCGTCTTAGGCGGTTGGTGCGCCGTACTGGTTTTCGTTCGCATCGCCGGCACGGAGGTACCAAACCAAGAGCATGATGGCGCCGACCAGCGGTATGAGCACGAACCACAGGTTGTGCCCCGATTTGCCGATGTCGTGCAAACGTCGTACTGAAAGCGCTAGCGATGGAATGATGGTCGCGAGTGACCACAGGTTTTCCATCGCTGAATTTTCACGAACGTCAACCATTTGACCCATGATCTCAACCGCGGTGGTTTGCCCGGGGAACAAAATGCTTACGGCAGAGCCAGCCAGCAGCAGAAACAGGACTGTCCACCAGTATGCGCGCTTCGAAGAACGACCTTTGAAGTTTGCGTAGTTGCGCCAATACGAGGAAATAGCCTGACCAAAGTTCATGCTTTCAGCCTAGCCAGTTTGAAAGTCGATAGCGGTAGGCCGTTAAACGAAAAGACCCGCCACATGGTGGCAGGCCTTTTCATTACGGGATGTCGGGATGCCGCCTGCGGCTGCAAGGTTTGACTTGAGCCTGAGCTGCGCATCCGTTGTGAAGTGATTCACTGGTGGAGATGGGGGGAATTGAACCCCCGTCCGCTACCTGGATTCCGATCCTTCTACGGGTGTAGCTTCACTGCGTTCTACTCGGCCCCGGTCATAGCATGAAGCGACCTAACCGACAGGCCCAGCCTGAGTTTGAGTCCCGCGCAGCCCTAAGGCGTAGCTACGCAGCAAGATTTCTAAATGACGCCAGGATCCGGAACGAAATCAAATCCG
>JAGWTM010000014.1 GCA_028868975.1 Actinomycetales bacterium | reverse complement strand
CCGTTCGGAAGGCCGTCTCCGATGGAGAAGAACTTCCTGGTGGGCCTAGGAGGACTTGAACCTCCGACCTCTTCATTATCAGTGAAGCGCTCTAACCACCTGAGCTATAGGCCCGTGTAGCCTTCACAAAGTTACACGATTTAGGACGGACGCGCAAATCAAATCAAAAAACCCGATTTGAGGTGCCCGTTTGAAGCTAGTTGTTTGACGTGAAACCTACTGAGACGCCGCCGGTGATACGGCCGATCACGTTGAAAATCAAAGCGGTTACTCCCGAAAGCAAGGTTCCAGCCACCATTTGAATGAAGGCGAGAGCCAGCGCGAAAGACATCACTCGCGGCAGGCTCAGGGTCGAGCCGACATCAAGAGTTCCCGAGCCCGAAGCGCCATTCAGGAGGTTGTTGATTGAACCGAAAACACCGGCCTGGCTCGCGACCACCCAAGACAGAAACGAGGCAACCAGAATCGCAACGCCGATGGCTACCGTGCAGAGGAATCCGACTCGCACGGCCGACCAGAAGTCGATGTGAACTAGCTTTAGCTTGACCTGTTTTGGTGCCGGACCGGCTGCACGTGCGGCTGCATCCTTGGCTGCGCGCTTGATGCGTTCCTTCATTATTCGGCTCCCTCGGTTTCAGTCGCGATTTCCTCAACAGAGTCAACAGCACCCTCGGCGTCTTCTGCAAGTGCGTCGGCCGAAGTCTCTAGGTTTCTCTCAGTGTTCTTTGCAATTCCGATGATTGAGTCCTCGTCGTCAAAACGAGCGAAGACAACTCCCATGGTGTCTCGACCGCGGGCCGGAACCTCAGCCACAGCAGACCGAACGACCTTGCCCTGTTCGAGAACTACAAGAACTTCGTCTTCTTCGCCGACGATGAGTGCGCCAACCAGGTCGCCTCGCTTTTCTTCGAGTTTGGCCACCTTGATGCCGATACCGCCACGGTTCTGCGTGCGGTACTGATCGACCGACGTGCGCTTGGCAAAACCACCTTCAGTGACGACAAAGACGTATGAGTCTTCGGCATCGTTGATCACCGTTGCGTTCAGCAGGTAGTCACCCTCACGGAAGTGCATGCCGATGTTGCCTGAGGTGTCGCGTCCCATTGGTCGCAGGCTTTCGTCTGAGTTTGAGAATCGAATCGACATGCCCTTGCGTGAAACCAAAAGCAGATCGTCTTCTTCGCTCGCGAGCAGCGCCGAGACCAGCTCGTCGCCTTCGCGAAGCTTGATCGCGATGATGCCTCCGGTGCGAGCCGTGTCGTATGCGTCTAGCGCCGTCTTCTTGACTAGACCATCGCGAGTTGCCAGTACAAGGTAAGGCGATTGTTCGTAGTTCTTGAGGTCAATTACCTGAGCGATCTTCTCGTCCGGCTGCAGAGCCAGGAGGTTTGCGACGTGCTGACCCTTGGCGTCGCGCCCGGCCTCCTGCACTTCGTATGCCTTGGTGCGATAGACGCGTCCCTTGTTGGTGAAGAACAGGAGCCAGTGGTGAGTGGTCGTTACGAAGAAGTGCTCAACGACGTCATCGGCACGCAAAGCCGCGCCCTTGACGCCCTTGCCGCCGCGGTGCTGCTGGCGGTAGTTGTCGCTCTTGGTGCGCTTGATGTAACCACCGCGCGTGAGCGAAACAACCATCTCCTCTTCAGGAATCAAGTCTTCGACGGTTACGTCACCGTCAAAACCGGCCACGATTACGCTTCGGCGCTCGTCGCCGTGCTTGGCCACAACCTCGTCCAGTTCTTCGCTGACAATGGTGCGCTGGCGAATTGGGTCGGCGATGATGGCCTTGAAGTCGATGATCTGCGCTTCGAGTTCGGCGGCCTCATCGATGATCTTCTGGCGTTCCAGAGCGGCAAGTTGGCGAAGCTGCATGTTCAGAATCGCGCGAGCTTGTAGTTCGTCGATGCTGAGCAACTCGATCAGCCCGTCTCGGGCTTCTTCAACGTTTGCACTCTTGCGGATGAGAGCGATTACAGCGTCGAGAGCGTCCAGTGCTTTTAGGTAACCGCGCAAGATGTGTGCGCGTTCCTCGGCCTTGCGCAATCTGAATTGAGTGCGGCGGACGATTACCTCAATCTGGTGCTTGACCCAGTTGGTAATGAAGCCATCCAGGCTGAGAGTGCGAGGAACACCGTCAACAAGCGCAAGCATGTTGGCGCTGAAGTTTTCCTGAAGCGGAGTCATCTTGTAGAGGTTGTTGAGAACAACGCGAGCAACCGCGTCCTTCTTCAAAACGAGGACGAGTCGCTGGCCAGTACGGCCCGAAGTTTCATCGCGAATGTCGGCGATGCCCTGGAGTCTTCCCTCTTTAACCAAACCGGCGATTTTCTCAGCCAGGTTGTCTGGGTTCACCTGATACGGCAGCTCCGTGACAACCAAGCAGGTGCGGCCGTGCAGTTCCTCAACGTTTACGACGGCACGCATGGTGATCGAACCGCGACCGGTTCGATATGCCTCTTCGATGCCCTTGCGACCGAGAATCGTTGCCCCCGTCGGGAAGTCCGGGCCCTTGATGCGAGCGATGAGGGCTTCGAGTAGCTCCTCGTTGCTAGCGTCTGGGTTTTCGAGGTACCACTTGGCGCCGGCCGCAACCTCACGCAGGTTGTGCGGAGGAATGTTGGTGGCCATACCAACGGCAATACCGATCGAACCGTTGATCAACAGGTTCGGGATGCGGCTTGGCAGAATCGTCGGTTCCTGGGTGCGACCGTCGTAGTTGTCCTGGAAATCAACGGTTTCCTCGTCGATGTCGCGAACCATCTCCATCGCGAGAGGAGCCATGCGGCACTCGGTGTATCGAGGCGCTGCAGCAGGGTCATTACCCGGTGAACCAAAGTTGCCCTGGCCCGCAACAAGCGGATAGCGCAAGTTCCAGTCCTGCACCAGACGGACCAGCGTGTCATAGATGGCGCCATCGCCGTGCGGGTGGAACTGACCCATTACGTCACCGACGACGCGTGAGCACTTGCTGAACTGCTTGTCTGGTCGGTAGCCACCGTCGTACATCGCGTATAGAACTCGTCGGTGTACTGGTTTCAAGCCGTCGCGAACATCTGGAAGTGCTCGACCGACGATGACGCTCATCGCGTAATCGAGGTATGAGCGCTGCATTTCGACCTGGAGGTCAACCTGCTCGATGTGATCGTGCTGATCTTCGATGATTGGAGTTTCGTCTGCCATGATTTTTAGCTTTCTTAGCCTTGCAAGTCTTTAGATGTCGAGGAATCGAACGTCTTTAGCGTTCTTCTGAATAAACGAGCGGCGAGCTTCGACGTCTTCACCCATCAGAGTGCTGAAAATCTCGTCTGCGATAGCGGCATCGTCAAGCGTGACCTGCAGCAGAGTGCGTCGAGCCGGATCCATGGTGGTGTCCCAGAGCTCGTCGTAATCCATTTCACCCAGACCCTTGTAACGCTGGATCGAGTTTTCCTTAGGAATTTTCTTTCCCTCTTTGGCTCCTTCAGCCAAACGCTGGTCGCGTTCGGCATCCGAGTAGACGTACTCGTGTTCGGCATTCGACCACTTGATGCGGTAAAGCGGCGGCTGTGCCAGATAAACGTAGCCGTGCTCAAGAATCGGTCTCATGTAGCGGAACAGCAAGGTCAGCAGAAGCGTGCGGATGTGTTGACCGTCAACATCTGCGTCGGCCATAAGCACGATCTTGTGATATCGGATCTTGGAAATGTCGAAATCTTCACCGATTCCGGTTCCAAACGCGGTGATCAGCGCCTGAACCTCGGTGTTGCCGAGGGCACGATCGAGTCGAGCCTTTTCGACGTTCAAGATTTTTCCGCGAAGCGGCAAAATTGCTTGGGTTTCTGGGTTTCGTCCGCGCATCGCCGAACCACCGGCCGAGTCACCCTCAACGATGAAGACCTCGCTGACCTCTGGGTCACGGCTCGAGCAGTCGCGGAGTTTGCCAGGCATACCCACCGACTCGAGCAGACCCTTGCGACGAGTAGCCTCACGAGCCTTGCGGGCCGCGAGGCGTGCGCTGGCAGCCTGAATGGCCTTGCGAATTACCTCTTTGGCGACCGCTGGGTTGCGGTCGAGCCAGTCTGCGAATTCTTCGTTGACCACGCGCTGCACGAAAGCCTTGGCTTCGGTGTTGCCCAGCTTGGTCTTGGTCTGTCCTTCAAACTGAGGTTCTGACAGCTTGACTGAAATTACGGCGGTCAGACCCTCGCGGCAGTCGTCACCGGTGAGGTTTTCGTCCTTTTCCTTCAGCAGGTTAGTGGCGCGTGCGTACTTGTTGAGCAACGAAGTCAGCGCGGCACGGAAGCCCTCTTCGTGGGTTCCACCCTCGTGGGTGTTGATCGTGTTTGCGTAGGTGTGAACCGACTCGTTGTAAGCCGTCGTCCACTGCATCGCGATTTCGACCGAAAGGTTCTTTTCGGTTGTCTCCGCCTCGATCGAAATGATGTCCGGGTTAACTACGTCAGCCTTTTTTGCGGCATTCAGGTATTCCACGTAGTCGATGAGTCCACGCTCGTAGCAGTATTCATCGTGCTGACCATCGCGTTCATCGTTCAATTCAATGCGAAGGCCCTTATTAAGGAAGCACATCTGCTGGAAGCGCTGGCGCAAGGTCTCGTAGTCGTATTCGACGGTCTCGAAAATGTCAGGGTTCGCCAAGAACTCAATCGTGGTTCCGGTGTAGTCAACCGCTTCGCCCTTTTCAAGCGGGGCATCGGGCACACCGATCTGGTAACTCTGGCGCCAAATGTGCCCTTCGCGAGCAACTGCCACCTTGAGGTGAGTCGAGAGAGCGTTAACCACGGATGCGCCTACGCCGTGCAAACCACCTGACACCGCGTAACCACCGCCGCCGAACTTTCCGCCGGCGTGAAGGATCGTGAGCACAACCTGAACGGTTGAGATGCCCTCGGTTGGGTGAGTAGAAACGGGAATGCCTCGACCGTTGTCTACAACGCGAATCCAGCCATCCTTAGTGATGGTCACCTTGATGGTGTCGCAGTAGCCGGCAAGGGCTTCGTCAACCGAGTTGTCTACAATCTCGTAGACGAGGTGGTGCAGACCACGCGGACCGGTGGATCCGATGTACATACCTGGCCTTTTGCGAACTGCTTCGAGGCCCTCGAGCACCTGGATATTTCCGGCGTCGTAGTTATTTTCGGGTGTGCTCATATTCGGTTGTTGCTCCTTACTAGCTTCGAGTTAGGCCCGGTGAACTGCGGCTTCAAAAACCGACTTAAATTCGGGGTAGCTAACTGTCTAGAAGTCTACTTTTCGGGAGCGACATTTATGGTTATTTGACGGTATGTGTCATACGCCAAACTTCCGCAACATGACGCGGATATCGTGGGTTTTCCACAGGCAAATTTAGACCTCAGGAAAGCGCTTATCCGTAGGTGTCTCGTGGGCCTCGACCCGGCACAGATCGAGGGCCTTTTTTCCAACTCGGAGCGTCTGGTCCAATGAAACGAATATCAACTAATTCAAGGTTCGGAAACGCTTCTTGAAGCGTCTTTAGGACCTGCGGCTTGAGGAGTTTCAATTGAGTCGCCCAAGCGGTCGATTTGCATCTCACTGTCAGCAGCCCGCGCTCGAGTTTTTCGGGCATAGAGGCCGCGGCATTAGCCTCACCAACGAGCTCGGCCCATCTGTTGAAGAGATCCGCCTCTTGAATGTGGTTATCCCAGCCAAATCGGGTGAGCAACCCATCGATTAGGTCACCCGCGGCAACGGCATCGCGGCCCTTGTCGAAGGGTTTCGAGCTAGCCCGAGCTTCGCGCTCGGCAATTCGCTTGGCGTCGCGACTCAGTCGACCAGTGACTGCCTCGCGCATCTTGAAATAAAAGTCCTGAGCAAAATCGGGTTTCGGCTGGTCACTCATGTTGGCTGACCTCCCCCGCTGTCACGTCGTAGCGTTTCATTTTTAGGCTATCGGGCACGTCGCCCATGTCGGCTGCCGTAATAAAAACCTGCTCATTGGACGCGATTAGCTCGGCCAAACGATTGCGACGACCTTCGTCGAGTTCGGCAAACACATCATCCAGAATCAAAATCGGATCGCCCGTGCGAGTTTCGGCCTTCAGCAATTCGATCGACGCCAATCTCAAGGCCAGGGCGTAGCTGATGCTTTCGCCGTGACTGGCAAAACCCTTCACCGGCAGGTTCCCGAGTTGCAGCAAAAGGTCGTCTCGCTGCGGGCCTACCAGCGTTAGCCCTCGCTCTAGTTCCTTCGATCGCACCTCGGATAGTTTCACGTGAAACAAATCCTCGAGCTCTGTTCGATCGGTTGGTAATTCGGCGAACCCTTGGACACCGTTGCCGGAAGTTGCTTCCAACCCAAAATCATCTTCCTCCATGAAGCCGGTAGCCGATATGGAGCTCTTCACGATGATCTTGGGTTCATTATTCGCCAGTGCAATCGCCTGATATGCCTGAAAAACGTGCGGTTGGATGCGCCTAACCAGGTCAAGCCGGGCGGAAATAATCTCGGCACCGTACTTAACGAGGCTCGCATCCCATGCATCTAGAGTGCTCAATGACGCTCCCCGGGTTCCGGTGGCCCTGGCCGATTTGAGAAGGGAGTTTCGCTGTTTCAGCACGCGCTCATAGTCTGCGTAAACCCCGGCGAATCGCGGCCAAATCTGCACGATCAGCTCGTCTATGAATCGCCGGCGCTCCGTTGGGTCGCGCCTGACAATATCTAGATCCTCCGGCGAGAAAGTCACGGTTTTTACGTAGCCGAGTATGTCCCTTACCTTCGGAACATCAGCCCTATTCACTCGGGCTTTATTCTGCGAATCGGTATTCAGCTCGACTTCAAGCATGACGTCACGTTCGTCGTGACTTGCCATCGCTCTAATTAGGGCGGATGCCCCCTGCGCACCATCTGCCTCTCGTCGAATTAGGGCTTGATAACCAGCAACCCGGTGAGAATTTAGCGAGCTTAGATACCTGATTGCCTCGACCAGGTTTGTTTTGCCCTGGCCGTTTGGGCCAAGCAATAGGGTCACACCAGGCTGAAAACCGACCTCAGCCGATCGATAATTACGAAAGTTGCTGAGCGATAGATGCTTGATAAACATCTATGACCGCCCAGTTACCGCTGCAACATATTTGGCTGCAGCAAATACCGGTATGAGTCTTTATCCGTGGTCTCTTTGGCTCCGTGGCTCGTGATCAGCACCGGACCCGGCTTGTTTGGGTCGCTTGGGTTTTTGGTGAACGCGATTCTGGTGAATTCGGTGTGCACACCGGCAAGGCCGTCGATAAGGTACTGCGGCTTCAGAGGAGCCACGATTGACGCACCGGCTAGCTCGGCCGGAACGCTTTCTGAGGCCTGGGCCATTTCATTTCCGGTTGCTTCGAGCACGACCGCATCCTCATTGAAGGTGTAGCGAATCGCTGGATACTGCTCTAGAACCAGAGCTACGCGTCGGGTTGAATCAAGCAGATCCTGCTTTGAAACTACGGAGTAGTGCTCAACTTCCTTAGGGAAGAACGGCTTGATGTCGGGGAATGCGCCCTTGAGCAAAAGAGAAGTGACGGCCCTATTGTTTGCCTTGAAAGCAACCATTTCGCGGTCACCGGACTTGGCGATCGAAATACTGATTTCACCCTGATTGCCGAAGTTCTTAGCGACTTCTTGCAGCGTTCTGGCTGGAATTAGAGCCGATGAGCCCGCAGCGTCTGCGGCAACCGAACACTTAACTTCAACCAGAGCAAGACGGTAGCGGTCGGTGGCGACCATAGAAATACCAGACTCGGAAACCTCCATGAGCACTCCGGTTAGCCAAGGCGTGGCTTCTTCCTTTGAAGCTGCAACAGCCACCTGCGAGACGGCAGTGTTGAAAGCGTCGGCTGCAATTGTTGCCGTAACTGCCGGAATCTCAGGCAAAGTTGGGTAGTTCGCCACCTCCATGGTGAGCAAAGTGAACTTGGATGAGCCGCAGGTAACCAGGACCTTACTGCCATCTGTTTCGATCTCAACCGGAGCGTTCGGCAATTTGCTAACAATTTCGTTGAGCAGTCGGCCCGAAACCAGGATGCGGCCGCTGGTCTCGACTTTTGCCACGATCTCAGCCTGCGCCGAGACCTCGTAGTCGAATACAGATAAGCGCAGAGCGTTGGCATCAGCCTCGATAAGGATTCCTCCGAGAATCGGCAAGGTTGTGCGAGCTGGCAGAAGGCGCACAGCAAAAGCAACGGCGTCGTGCAAAACGTCCTTGTTTACCTGGAACTTCAATTGAATCCCCGAATCTCTTGCAATTTGCTCAAACGTTTGGGAGCTGCATTGCATTGGCTGATGGACTTAAATCTTGGCACACGACTCAGAGATTTACGCCCGAAATATGGCTTTGTGACCAACTTGATCGACCTATTTTCAAAGCTTCAACCCAAATCAAAGTCGTTATTGTTTGCTTCTTTTTCTTAATTTCTCTTAATGATCATTAATAACCGCTGTGGAAAATGTTGATAACTGGCTACTTCCCAATAAATGACTAATAACTACATCGTTGTAACTTGTTTGTGGATATGTGGAAAATTCTGTGGATAACTCAAGGGTCTGTGGATTGGTAACCAGGTATTCACACAAGGGATTCGGCTTATTCACCAGAAAAAACGGGATTTCCACAGTTATCCACAGGGTTATCCATATGGGGATTACTTGAAGGTTTTAGAAGCTCTTTTTATTGATTGAGTTGAGAATCTCAGTGACGGTGTCATAGAACGTGCGACGTTCGCGCATTAGTTTTTCAACCTTGTCGCGGGCATACATGACGGTGGTGTGATCCTTACCACCAAAAACCTGGCCGATTTTAGGGAGCGAGAGCGTCGTCATTTCGCGGCAGAGATACATCGCAATCTGTCTCGCATTTGCAATGGCCTGCTGGCGACTTTTTCCAGATAGATCGTCGACCGAAATGCCAAAGTGGGCCGCCACAGCATTCATGATTTCCACCGGGGTCGTGACCTCGTCGTCGGCCACCGCAACCAGGTCTTTCAAAACCGTTTGGACGAGGGCCATATCGATTCGCTGTTTGGTAAGGCTCGCCCAGGCAGTGAGTCGAGTCAATGATCCCTCTAGTTCGCGAATGTTTCTGGTTACCCGAGAGGCGATGTACTCCAAAATTTCGTCAGAAACCGGATATCCGTCACGTTCAACCTTCTTGCGAAGAATTGCGATTCGAGTTTCAAGGGTTGGAACCTGGATGTCGATTGACAAGCCACCGCCGAAGCGTGAGGCAAGTCGATCCTCAAATCCGTCTAGCTGCTTAGGCGAGACGTCAGATGTGATGACGATTTGCTTGTTGTTTGTGTGCAAGATGTTGAAGAGATGGAAGAACGCTTCCTGTGTTCCTTCTTTTCCAGCCAAAAACTGAATGTCGTCGATCAGCAGAATGTCGATCATTCGGTATTGGTTCTGGAATTCGACCATCGTGTTGTCACGCAGGGCGTTGATGTAATCGTTGGTGAATTCTTCACTGTTCACATAGCGGACGCGAATGCGCGGATACAAACTGATCGCGTAGTTGCCAATTGCGTGTAGCAGGTGAGTTTTACCGAGCCCGGAGTTTCCGTAAACAAACAGAGGGTTGTACGACTTGCCCGGTGCTTCACCCACGGCTAGAGCCATGGCGTGTGCCATTCGGTTGGATTCACCGATCACATAGGTGTCGAACGTGTAATTCGGGTTCAAATGGTGCGATGCAGCTGGTTCGGCAGGAGTTACTGCGCCACCGAAAGGACCCATTGGAAGTCCTGTGCTACTCAAAGTCATTGTTGGAGCTGGGTTTGAATAGGCTGCCGAACTAACCGAACCTTGAGGCAAAATCGGTGTCACCGGGGCGCTGAGACTGTTCTCGTATGTGCTCGCCCACTCATTGGCCTGGTCCGCGTCAAAAGTCTGATTTTCTTGCTGCACATTCAGCGCTGGATTAACCACGAGGGCGAAGTTTCTTGGTCCACCGGTTACGTCTGCTTCTTCGGCCAGATACTCGATCATGATTGGACGCAGTCTTTGGTCAATCATGTTTCGAGTGCCGTCATTGGCAACCTCGAGGTAGAGGGTGTCCCCTAGAACGCCCTTTGGTTCGATGAGACTCAAAAACCCCATGTATTGAGCAGTCACGCGTGAGTCCAGGCCAAGCTTGGCGAGCAGATTGTGCCAGATTCCTGTCACAAATTCGTCTTCAGCCACTCTTCGATCCAAACGTTAGGTCAACTCTATTTACGCGTATTCCACAGCCCAAAAGGCCTGTAATTACAAGGTTTTACAAACTTATCCACAAGAAAATCAAAATCCCCGTGGCCTGTGGAAAACTCACTTTCGCCATTCAACACAACAAGTGGCCAGATATGCAAATTAAGTTTTGGTCACTTTCCTATCCGGATCCATCACTACCGGCACCTTTTCATCGCAGCTGAGCTATTGGTCTGAGAGTTGACTAAAGCCCGCCTTGGTTGCTTACTGATTAAGCTTTTTTGACCGCAGGATTAGAATCTGGATTTCAAGAAATATTTGACCGCGCGGAGGCTTTTGGCGTAGGTTTAAGAGGTTGTCTTGCTTCCAGGAATCAGCAGCAACGACTATCCAGCCAAATTTGGCCCCAGACTTGATTCCTAAAAACAGATTTTGGAGTGATCACCAATGTCAAAGCGCACTTTCCAGCCGAACAACCGTCGTCGCGCAAAGACCCACGGTTTCCGTGCACGCATGAAGACCCGCGCAGGCCGCGCCATCTTGGCTGCACGCCGTGCAAAGGGCCGCGCAGAGCTTTCGGCCTAAGTCACTTTGCTGGCTCGCGAGAACCGGCTGAAATCAGCCGAGGATTTTCGCTCGACCATGAAGATGGGTCGAAAGGTCAGCAGCGACAACCTAGTCGTCTACCTAAAGCGGGACGAGGCATCGCCTCAGTCCCGTTTTGGCTTTGTGGTGGCAAAAACTGTGGGTAACGCCGTGATTAGAAACTCTGTCAAGCGCAGGTTTCGGGCAATTGCACGAGAAATCTTGTCAAATTTGACCCAAGGCTCTCCCAACTACTCGATTGTCGTCCGCGCACTCCCGGGTGCAGCGGTCGCCGACTGGAATAAACTGCAACAAGAACTTTCGGATGCGGTTTCGGCCGCGGCCAAAAAGGTCGGAGCATGAGCTTCTTGCTTGTTCTCTGGCTAGCACCAAGAAACCTGCTGATCTTGTTCATCAAGACCTGGCGCAAAGTAATTTCGCCGCTTTACGGCGATGTATGTCGGTACTACCCGACTTGCTCTGCGTACGGGTTGGGTCAAGTTCAACAAAGAGGAGTCATCGTAGGTTCGGCACTGACAGTGTTGCGAATTATGCGCTGTAACCCGTGGTCCAAAGGCGGAATCGATGAGGTCGCGCCAGGCTCGGGCTTTTTCTCGGTTTCCAAATCAGGCTTTGTAGTACCAAAACCTAAGAAGGGTTAGTCATGGACTTACTGTTCCCGTTCAAATGGATTATTTCGCTCGTGCTGGTCGGTTGGCACAGCCTGTTTAGCCTGTTCCTGGATCCCGATGCCGGTATCACCTGGGTCTTGGCAATCATGGGCGTTACCGTCGTGGTCCGCGCAGCGCTCATCCCAATTTTCGTAAAGCAAATTAAGAGCCAACGCAATATGTTGGCGGCGCAGCCTGAACTTGCCAAGCTTCAGAAGAAGTACAAGGGCAAGACCGATCGCGATTCACGCGAGAAGATGGCCAAAGAGCAGATGGAAATCTACAAGCGCACCGGCTCTAACCCGCTTTCGTCCTGTTTGCCGCTGTTGATTCAGATGCCGATCTTCTCGGCTCTGTTCTTCACGGTTAGCGATGCTCAGAAGGACCACGTGGTTGGCCTTCTTGACACCAAACTTGCACAATCGCTTTCGCACGCGTCACTCTTCGATGCCCCACTAAAGGAAACCTTCTTCGGTGCTCTGGGACACATCCAGGGATCAAGCAAGGAAGCCCTGATTGACGGCGCTAACTACACCAACGTTCTGGTGATCGCGGCAATCATGATCGTGACCATGACTGTCAGCCAGTTCATCACCCAGAAGCAGATTTTGGCGAAGAACCAGAACCCTGAGGTGCAGAACTCGCAGTACATGCAGACCCAGAAGATCATGCTCTGGATTCTGCCGATCGTGTTTCTCATTTCGGGTACCAGCTTTGCAATCGGCATCATGTTCTACTGGTTGGCCTCGAACATTTGGACCATGGGCCAGCAGTACGTTGTTATTCGCAACATGCCGACACCGGGCTCCATCGCGCACAAGCAGCGCGAAGAACGACTTGCGGCGAAGGGCAAACTCCCTAAAAAGGACGCCCCAGCGATCGAAGAAGCCGTTGAGACCCCACGCCAGCGCGTGCAGCCAGTCGGCAAATCGCGCGCCAAGAAGACCACCAAGAACTAGGACCCTCAAATGTCAGAAAAAGAACTTGCAACCGACGAGGCAGTAGAAACCTCAAACGAGGTAACCATTGAAAGCCTCGAAAAAGAAGGCGAGCTAGCTGCCGACTATCTCGAGGAACTGCTCGACATTTACGACCTTGATGGTGACATCGACATCGACGTGCGCGGTGGACGCGCCTATCTGGCCATCACTGCGGGTCAGGACAGCAACCTCCGCGTGCTATCGAAGCCTGAAGCCGTCGAAGCACTTCAGGAGCTAACTCGATTGGCCGTTCAGGTTAAAACCAACAGCTTCAGCAGACTCATTTTGGACATCGAGGGTTCACGCCAGGCTCGAGTCGATGAATTGACTCGTATCGTCAACAAGATCGTCGCCAAGGTAGAAGAAACCGGCGAGGCTGTACCTATGAAGCCGATGAGCTCATACGAGCGCAAGATTGTGCACGATCTGGTGTCTTCGCAGGGTCTTATTTCTGAATCTGAGGGCGAAGGCCGCGACCGCCACATTGTCGTAAAGCCGGCAAACTAGGGCATTTCGGCCGTTTGCCGAAAATGTTTCACGTGAAACATGTCTGAAGAACTGGAATACACCCCCGAACATGAGCCTGCGTCAGCCGCGGCGATCTTTGGCGCAGGGTTGGAGCAGGCGCGTGCCTACACCACTGCTTTGATTAGGGATTCAGACGAACTCGGACTTCTTGGTCCGCGTGAAATGCCGCGAATTTGGTCCCGTCACGTTCTCAATTCTGCCGTTGTGGCAAGCCTTGTCCCGGCTGGCGCATCGGTTGCCGATGTTGGTTCGGGAGCAGGACTCCCTGGTATTCCCATGGCTATCGCACAACCAAACGCGCACTTCACCCTGATTGAGCCAATGGAACGGCGCAGCAACTGGCTACTGCAGCAGGTTTCCGAGCTAGGCCTCCAGAATGTAACCGTCAAACGTGCTCGTGCCGAAGAAGTCGGTGAAACATTCGACATCGTGACCGCGCGTGCGGTCTCGGCACTCCCCAAGCTGTTGCGCATGACCGTGCCTTTGACCAAGTTCGGTGGGCAGATTTTGGCTCTCAAGGGATCCAAGGCTGCGGATGAGATTGCCGAGGCCCAGAAACTGAAAGCCAAGCTCAAGATCTCTGGTTTCGAAATTGTCCAGGTGGGAACCGAACATCTGACCGACCCCACCACGGTAGTGCGCACTACGCTAGTCTGAGCGTCTCAAACTTCATTGGAGCAGTGTCTTGACCGAGCCATTCAGCAGTCTTGCTAACGAAACCGCCGTTACTGCGGCTACCGTTCGTCCGGGTCACGGGTATCCTGCGGACCGCATTGAGAAAAGCCCAGAACCCACCGGCTGGCAGGGTTCAGGTGCCGACGAGGCATTGAGCCAGGCCGCTCCAATTGGAATTTTGGCAAAAACGCAGCGCACTTCAAACAACGACTAGGGGGAATGTTTCACGTGAAACAATTTGACGGATCCCCGCTACTTCGCGAGATCACCGAGAACCAGCGCAGACTTCAATTCATCAATGATTTGCAGCTCCCTCGGCCAAATCGCACTCGCGTCTTTGCTGTTTCCAACCAAAAGGGTGGAGTCGGCAAGACCACCTCGACCGTGAACATTGCCGTCGCGTTGGCGAGCAAGGGCTTGAATGTCGTAGTTATCGATCTCGACCCACAGGGAAACGCCTCTACCGCGCTAAACATCCCCCATCACGGCGATGTGAAGGGCATCTACAACGTCCTAACCGAGGGCATTCCGTTCGGGAATGTTCTCGCGACTAGCTCTGAGTCGGCAAATTTGCTGGTTGCTCCGGCGACCATCGACCTTGCCGGTGCTGAAATCGAGATTGTCACCGGGCTGGATCAGGGCGCCTGGAATGGACTGCTAAAACGCGCCCTGGACGCGTACATCGCAACAGCCCCGAATCGGCCGGACTACGTGTTTATCGATTGTCCACCGAGTCTCGGAATCTTGACCGTCAACGCCTTCGTAGCTGCGACCGAAGTGCTGATTCCGATTCAGTGTGAGTATTACGCGCTGGAGGGCGTCCAGCAGCTTTTGGGCAATATCGAACGCGTGCGTGCCTATCTGAACCCGGCACTCGACATCAGCACAGTTTTGCTGACGATGTTCGACAATCGCACCAAATTGGCCGTGGGAGTAGTCGAAGAGGTTCGCAAGCACTTCGCCACGCAGGTCCTTGACACCATCATCCCGCGCTCTGTGCGCGTTTCTGAGGCCCCAGGATACGCCCAGACTGTAATTACCTATGACCGCAGCAATTCGGGCGCTATCGCCTATCTTGAGGCTGCGGGAGAAATCGCAATCAGAGGAGCACAAAATGGCCGATAAAAAGGGTGGACTCGGTCGAGGCATTGGCGCCTTGATTCCAACCACAGCACCTAGCGATCGTCCAATTGACGTATTTTTCGCCGGTGCCAACCCTCAGCAGCTCGCGGCGGGAACACCAGAGGGCGTGCAGAGCGGTGCAGCAGCCGGATCCGTTGTCGGTGGCGATGGCCTTATGCCGGTGCCTGGCGCGACATTTGCCCACATTGCACTGGCACAGATTGTGCCTAACCGAGTCAACCCGCGCACCGTTTTCGATGATGAGGCACTTAGCGAACTCATCCACTCGGTGAAGGAATTTGGCGTTTTGCAGCCGATTGTTGTTCGCCCAAGTGGCGAGAAAGACGGCAAGCCAGCTTTTGAGCTGATCATGGGTGAGCGCCGCTTCCGTGCGGCCAAGGAAGCCGGTTTGGTCAACATTCCCGCGGTGGTGCGCGACACTGCCGACGAGGATATGCTGCGCGATGCGCTGCTTGAAAACATTCACCGCGCAAACCTGAACCCACTCGAAGAGGCCAGCGCCTATCAGCAGCTCCTTCAGGACTTTGGCATCACTCAGGATCAGTTGGCTGAAAAGATTGGTCGTTCGCGTCCACAGATCACCAACACCATTCGCCTGCTAAAACTGCCGGTAGAGGTGCAAAAGCGAGTGGCTGGCGGTGTTTTGAGCGCGGGTCACGCCCGTGCCCTGCTGAGTTTGCCGTCTGAGGACCGCATGGTTCATTTTGCAAATCGCGTCATCAGCGAGGGATTGTCTGTTCGTTCACTGGAAGAAGCAGTGGCTCTAGACAACCCGAAGCCAACCAGCCCTTCTGGCGGCGGTGTAATTCGCCCGGGTGGCCGCATGGATGCGCTGAAGGAGATCTCTGAAAAACTCGGTGATCAGCTCGACACCAAGGTGAAGATTGCTCTGGGCGCAAAAAAGGGCCAGTTGACCATAGATTTCGCCACTGTGGCCGATTTGCAGCGCATTTTGAAGCTGATTGGCTACCAAGCCGACTAGCTTTTAGTCGATCCTGACCCAGATTGGTCGTTAGCGCTGGCGAATTGCTGCCTGTGCAATGCTCAGGTAAGCCTGGCTCAGTGAATTTCCCGAGGCAATGACAGCCTGAGGCAGCAGCGAGGTCTCGGTGAGCCCCGGTGCAACGTTTGCCTCGAGGAACCACGGCACTCCAGCCGCGTCCACGATGATGTCGATTCGAGACATGTGACGCAAACCCAGCGTTTCGTGAGCCTTGATCGCAAGCTTTGAAGCGGCGAGGGCCACACTTTCATCGAGTCTGGCCGGCACATAGAAGTTTGTTTCGCCGGCCGTGTAGCGCTCGTCATAGCCGTAACGGCCATCAATTGGCTCAATTTCAACAGCCGGCAGGGCAATCGGGCCCGAACCGAGGTCAATTACGCTAACTGCTAGTTCGGTGCCTGCCACAAACTTTTCGATGACTGCTACATCGCAGTAGACGTACGCGTCCACCATGGCACGCGACAACTGATCGGCGCGTTCGACTACCGTTACACCCTGTGCGGAACCGCTCTTGGCCGGCTTGACGACCAGCGGGAGTGAAAGGGTGCCGACAATCGCCTCAAACAACGATTGGGTGTTGAGATCGCGGAAGGTCTCTTTTGGCAACGTCACGCTTGGCGGAGTCTGAATTCCCTCGCGGCCGACCAAAACTTTGGCCACGGCTTTGTCCCATGCCAAACGAGCACCGTCGGCGCTCGCACCGACGAACGGAATCCCGGTAAGACCGAGAATGTCGCGCAGGGCGCCGTCTTCACCGGTCGCACCGTGAACAACAGACCAAATGACATCCGGTGCATCGGCGACGATGTTGTCGAGCAGCTGATGGTCTGGTTCGCGAATTACAACATGAGCACCGGCATCGGTCAGGGCATCCGCGAGGCGGCGTCCTGATTTCAGGGAGATATCGCGCTCATGTGAGATTCCACCGGCTAAAACCTGGACCTTGATGCTGTCGTGACGCGCACCCTTTGGAATCATGGCTAGCTCCTTTTGCCAGTAAAGGTCTCAAGCAGCTCGGCTTGCAGGTTGATTACTGTCGCCAAACGCTTGATGCCCACGCGAATGTTCTCTGGAGTCGGGTATGAATAACAAATTCTGAGGTATTTCTGACCACTGCCATCGCCAAAAAACGCGGTGCCAGGTGTGTAGGCCACCAGTTCCTTCACGGCTAGCGGAAGCATCGCCTTTGAATCGATACCCTCCGGCAAAGTGACCCAGAGGTAGAAACCGCCATCTGGGCGAGTAGTTTCGAGTTTCGGAAGGAATTCCTGCATCGCTGACAGCGCCGCGTCCTTGCGCTCACGGTAAACACCGCGGAAAGTGTCGATTTGGCCTTTCCAGTCGGCCGTGGACAGGTATTCGCTAATCATCATCTGCCCAAATGAGGTGGGGCACAAAATCGCAGATTCATTGGCAAGGACGAGCTTGTCGCGAATCGCCGGCGGTGCCAAAACATAGCCCACACGGAAGCCCGGAACCAAAATCTTGCTGAATGAACCGAGGTAAACGACGTTCTCGTCCATCGAGCGAAGCGCGTTAGGCACCGGTTCATTGAAATAGAGCAAACCGTAAGGGTTGTCTTCGAGAATCAGGATGTGCTCGCGCTTGCAAATTTCGATGATCTGCGGGCGTCGCTCAGCCGAAAGAGTCACACCGCTTGGGTTTGCAAAATTCGGAACCAGATAGAGGAACTTGATCTTGCGGCCCTGACGCTTCAGCGCTGCGATTGACTCCTCGAGCGCCTCGGGCGACATTCCGTTTTCGTCGGTGTAGACGTGCTCGACATGAGCTTCATAGTGGCGGAAGATACCGAGAGCACCTACGTATGAGGGCCCTTCGGCCAAAACCACATCCCCAGCGTCCAGGAACAGCCCGCCCAGAAGGTCGAGTCCGTGCTGTGAACCGGTCGTAATGACGATGTCTTCGACGGAAGAGTGGATGCCCTCGAGCGCCATAAGCTCGCGAATTTGGTCGCGGAAGGTCAAGTCACCCTGACCGCCGCCGTATTGCATGGCAAGGGCGCCGCGCTTGGCCATCATTCCCTCGTACGAGCGCTGCAGCACGTCGTTTGGCAGAGCCGAAACGTTTGGCATTCCACCCGCAAGCGAGACCACCTCGGGTCTGCTGACCACCGAGAACAACGCACGCACTTCAGAAACTGAGAGGGTTTCCGCGCGCGCCGCGTACGCATCCAACCAAGGGTCAAGGTTGGTGACGTGGGCTGCCTTCTCAGTCATTGCGCGGATCTCCGATGTTTTTGGTCATGTTTCACGTGAAACACTGCTTATTTTTGCCCCAAATAGGCGAAAAACGGCCTTTCAGCCGTTCTTCGTCGAATACGAGGTTCTAAATACTCTAGTGCTTAGCCAAGCCACTGGGCTAGGTCAGCCTCCAGCGCTGGCTGCGGCTTAGCGCCGACGATCTGCTTCACGATCTGGCCATTTTCGAAGACCGCTAGCAGAGGAATGCCGGTCACCTGGTACTGAGCTGCCAGTTCGCCCTGCTCATCCACGTTTACCTTGACGATTTCAAGCTTGTCCCCGTGCTTGCTCTCGATAGCGTCTAGGACCGGAGCAACCATGCGGCACGGACCACACCACTCGGCCCAAAAGTCAACGAGGACAGGCTTTGAGTTTTCGAGGACGTCAGCTTTGAAGCTGGCTACGGTCACGTTCTTTGGCATTTTTAGCTCCTTGTGGCCCTTGGGCCGCTTTCTCTAAGCAGATTCGCTTAGTGGTCGTTGAGATAGTGTTCGGCGTCCAGGGCTGCAACACAGCCTGAACCCGCGGCGGTAATCGCCTGACGATAGGTTGGGTCGATTACGTCACCGGCGGCGAAAACACCAGGCAGGCTGGTACGCGAACTGCGACCCTCAACCTTGATGAACTTTTCGTCGGTCAGCTCGAGTTGGTTCTCGACCAACCAGACTCGGGGATCGTTACCGATGGCGATGAATAGACCCTCGATTGCCAGGTCACTGGTTGAACCATCGACGGTGTTGCGCAGAGTGACGCCCGAAACGGCTCCCTCACCGAGAATTTCGGCGACTTCACTGTTCCAAATGACCTCAATCTTTGGGTTGTTCAGGGCACGGTCCTGCATGATTTTTGATGCCTTGAACGAGTCGCGGCGGTGAATTAGGTAAACCTTTGAGGCAAAGCGGGTGAGGAAGTTAGCCTCCTCCATGGCGCTGTCGCCACCGCCGACCACCGCAATCGCCTTTTCGCGGAAGAAAAAGCCGTCGCAGGTGGCACACCAGGAAACCCCGTGACCGCTGAGTTCCTTCTCGCGCGGCAGTCCAAGCTCTCGATAGGCGGCACCGGTGGCCAAAATAACGGTCTTGGCCTCGAAGGTATCGCCCATAGCGGTCTTCACGATCTTTACGTCGCCCTTGAGATCAACCTCGATAACGTCGTCGTAAAGCAATTCGGTGCCGAAGCGCTCGGCTTGAGCCTGAAAGTTCGCCATGAGGTCCGGACCCATGAGTCCATCAGGGAATCCCGGGAAGTTTTCGACCTCCGTGGTCTTCATCAGTTCACCACCGGCCTCAACGGCGGACGCGATGAGTAGCGGCTTTAGCCCCGCACGTGCGGTGTAAATGCCTGCTGTGTATCCGGCTGGGCCGGAACCGATGATGATGACGTCGCGCAAAATAATCTCCTGAAAGTTTCAAGCAATTTTACTTGCGGACTATTCCCCCAAGAGACTTTGTTACCGCGCGCCAAGCGACAGCGAATTCTGCGGGCGCCAGCAATCGCATTGAGATTGCGTAGGTAACCAGCATGGATGAGCCAACCGCGAACATCGTGACCACCGCGTTCAATACCGATGCAAGTGGGTATGCACCTGGGCGACCACCGCCCAGCAACTCGAGGATCAACCAGCCGACGATAGCCGCTGCGGCAGCGCCTGCGGCATACCTGGCGATTGATTTGCCAAGTTCACCTCGGCCCCAAGGCCCGATGCGCCGAGCCAGCAGCCAACCTGCCAATAGAGCCTGGACCAGCACCGAAACCGAAGTCAGCAAGGCCAGGGCGAAGACCAACCAGCGCGCTGGCACGAGGAATGACATCGTGATTGAACCGGTCATGTGGATGCCGATTTGAACGACGGTGAACCAGAACGGAGTTCGCGTGTCTTCTAGGGAATAGAAAGCTCGCTGAATCATGTAAACGAAGCTGAAGGGCAAGAGGCCGATCAGCAGCGCGACAATGACGTTACCCAGGGCTGCCGTAGCTGGAAATTCCCCAACAAACACTCGTGCTGCGGGGTAGGCCAGCACGATCAGCACCGCGGTTGCAAGGATTGCGACAAATGAAATTGACTTGAGGCCCGCCACCAAATCGCCCTTTAGCTCAGCAAATTCGCCGGCTTGGGCATGATGCGACATCTTGGTGAAGTACGCGGTTGCGATCGAAACCGTGACCACCGAGTGCGGCAGCATGAACAGCAGCCAGGCGATGTTGAAAGCGGCCACCGAGGCAATCGAGGTGTCAGAACCATTTCGGTCATTGACGACTCCCGAAGCCACGATGGTCTGAACGAGCCCGCCCAACTGAGTCACCAGCACCATTCCAAGCGACCAACTGGCGGTTTTGAGTGCGGGTCGCAGACCGAAACCGCGCCATTTGAAGTTTGGACGCAGTTTCAAACCAATCTGGCGCCAGGCGGCGAACAGAATCACGGCCTGTGCAGCTACTCCCAGAGTTGCCGAGCCGGCCAACCAGGCGATGCGATCGGATGTCCAAGCGCCAAGCCCACCTGCCTGGATGGGATCCAGGCCGAACAACCAGATGTAGCCGGCCAATCCAGCGAGCTGCACCACGTTGTTGAGCACCGGCGCCCACATGAATGGCCCAAATTTGCTGCGTGAGTTCAAAACTTCGCCCAGAAGCGAATACAACCCGTAGAAAAAGAGCTGCGGCAGACACCAGTAGGCAAAAGCCGTGGCGAGTGCGAGCTGGGCTTCGCTCCAGCCATTGGTGTAAAGCCGGATTAGCAGCGGAGCCGCGATTGTGGCCACCAGCGTCACCGCCAAAAACACCATGATGATGAACGTCAAAAGGCGGTTGATGTAGCCACGACCATCGTCATCGTGCTTCCTGGCGCGCACCAGCTGCGGCACCAGAACGGCATTAAGGGTGCCTCCGGCGATGATCGCGTACACGTTATTTGGCAGTTGATTTGCTACCCCGAATGCATCGGCAGCGTTGGTGGTCACACCAATCGCCATGGCCGTCAAAACCGCGCGGGCAAAGCCCATCACGCGCGAAATGATCGTGCCCGAGGCCATCAGGAGCGAAGACCTGGCGATGCTCAAGAGGCATCCTCGGTGCGTAGTTTGCGACGCCGGACCGTTCGAATTGCGCCAACCACAACCAGGGCCACAACAACGGATGCGAATGACGCCAACAAAGCAAACTCGATGTCCGGTTCAACGTGCATCTGAATGTAGTTGTTCTTGGTCAGGCGGATGCCCGAGAAAGTGGTCAGCCAGACAATCAGAAATACCTTGCCCTGCGCCACGGCTTTCACCGGCACCTGAGCGTTCACGGTTTCGCCCGCGGGGATGACGACCTCAACCGAACTCGGCACGATTACGCGTGGGTTACTGGGGTTCACATGAACGTGGACGCGCACATCGCTGTCAAAAGTGTTTCGAATAGCGACCGGAACCTTAGATTCACGGGCTACCAGGTTGATTTCGCTGCCGCGCAGCAGGTAAACCCCCGGTTGTGCCAAAGGGGCCGGTGCAGTCGACGAGCTCGGTGTCGGTGTAGGGGTGGGATTCGGGCTTGCGGCATTAGCCGAGTTTGCCGACAGAACGACGGCCACTGCGGTTAGTGCGCCAATCAGGGCAGCGCCTAGGCGACGATTAAGTCGGTTTGGGGTTCTCAGGATGCGGAATTTCACGGGTGACGCTCCACCCACTCGAAGACGCCGCGGGCAATTCGTCGCTCATTTTCATGCGCGAGGCTTGTTTCAAGCCCATCAATTTCAAACCAACGGACATCCACCGCTTCATGATTTGGATCATTGGCAACGGTTAAGTCGCCACCGATTTGCCGCATCAGAAAGTGATGCACGGTTTTAGAAATCAGCTTGCCGCCGCCCGAAAACTCATACTGAATCTCGCCAAGGCGATCGATAATCTCGACAACTAGCCCGGTTTCCTCAGCAATCTCACGCACGGCAGCCTGTTCCAGGGTTTCATCGCCCTCTGGATGCCCCTTGGGCACACACCAGTCGATGCGCCCACCGCGCGTCATGCGCCCAATCAGCGCCACTCGCCTTGAACCGTCCGAGGCAAGCACAAAGCCGCCAGCCGAAGTCTCTTCAACGCGAGTCATCCGGCGAGCCGAATTACCGGCTGCGCGAGAATCACTGCGTCGAGAAGTCATACCGAAACTTTATTGCCATTGTCTGCGAACCGCCTGTTTGGGTGAGCCTTGCTGAGCCGTGTGGCACGATGGAGGCATGAAGTCGGTCGAAGAGGCACTGGCGAATCTCGAGAAAACAACGGATTCGCCGCTTTTTGTCACCCTCGGCCGCATTTTTCAGGAGGCGGGCCACGAGCTCGCTCTCGTTGGCGGCCCGGTGCGTGACGCGTTCCTGGGGCGAAAAGCACCAGATTTGGATTTCACCACCTCAGCCCTCCCCGATGAGACCCTCGCAATTTTGAGGGGGCATGTCGATGCCCACTGGGATATTGGTCGCGAATTCGGCACCATCGGAGCTCGGGTCGGTGACGACACCATCGAGATCACCACCTATCGGGCAGACAAATACGATCGCGACAGCCGAAAACCAGAGGTGGCTTTTGGCAAAGATTTGACCGAAGACCTGTTCCGCCGCGATTTCACGGTCAATGCCATGGCTCTGCGACTGCCGGAAAAGGTGTTCGTCGACCCGTTCAACGGCCTTCAAGACCTCATCTCGGGCATCATCCGCACCCCCGGCAAGCCCGAAGACAGTTTCAGCGACGACCCTTTGCGCATGCTTCGTGGCGCACGGTTTGCCTCTCAGCTCGGCTTCGAAATTGAGGATGCGACTTTCGCCGCGATGAAGTCCATGGCCGGCCGCCTCGAGATTATCTCGGCTGAGCGCATCCAGGTTGAATTGACCAAGCTCATGGTCGGAAAACACCCCCGCAAGGGCCTGACCGCTCTGGTTGATAGTGGATTGGCCGACATCGTCCTCCCCGAATTGCCCGCGCTGAAGCTCGAGGTTGACGAACATCACCACCATAAAGATGTGTATGAACACACGCTCACCGTGGTCGAGCAAGCCATTGACTACGAGAAGGATTATGACCTCGAGGGCGATTTTGTGCTGCGCTTCGCAGCGCTGATGCACGACTGCGGCAAACCCGCCACTCGACGGCTCGAACCCGGCGGTGGAGTCAGCTTCTACCACCACGACATCGTCGGTGCGAAGTTGGCCAAGAAGCGCATGCAGGCGCTCCGTTTCGACAACGACACCATCAAGGCAGTCTTCAGATTGATTGAACTGCACCTGCGGTTTTTCGGTTACAGCGATGCTCAGTGGACCGATTCGGCTGTACGCCGTTACGTGCGTGACGCGGGCGATCAGCTGTTGCGGCTGCACGCGCTAACGCGAGCCGACGTAACCACACGCAATCGCCGCAAGGCCGATCGGTTGTCATTCGCATACGACGATCTGGAACGCCGCATCGTTGAAATTCAGGAAACCGAGCAGCTCAATGCTCTCCGGCCAGCGCTGTCCGGTGAGGACATCATGCGCATCCTCGATTTGAAGCCGTCACGAGAGGTTGGCGAGGCGTACGCGTTTCTCATGGAACTGCGCATGGATGAGGGCGAACTTGACCCGATTGAAGCGGAAAAACGCTTGCTTGCCTGGTGGCGCAGCCGCTAAACTCTAAAGGTTGTCTGTGCGGGTTCGTGCCCGCCATTTAGACAACACTGCAAGATATACCCTCCTGTCATGGAAGTCCCATGGCCGTTCTAGTCCAAAGGAGGTGGGTTAGTTATGCAGAAGTATGAGCTCATGGTGATTCTCGACCCAAGCGTCGATGAGCGCACCGTTGCTCCATCGCTCGACAAGTTCCTCAACGTTATCCGCAATGGTGGAGGCACCATTGAGAACGTTGACATCTGGGGACGTCGTCGTTTGGCATACGAGATCAACAAGAAGAATGAAGGCATCTACGCCGTAGTCAACTTGACTTCGTCGTCGGCTGACATCCTCGAGGTTGACCGTCAGCTGCGCCTGTCAGAGGCTGTTATGCGCACCAAGGTGCTGCGTGCAGACGAGGCAGTATTCAGCATCAAGCCTGTTGCTGTTCCTGAGGTTTCGGCTGAGGAAGCCGCTGCCGAGGCACCAGCCAAGAAGGCTCCAGCAAAGACCACCGCTGCCAAGGCTCCTGCAAAGAAGCCAGCAGCTAAGAAGGCCGAGTAAAGACTCATGGCCGGGGAAGTCAATGTCACGATTGTCGGCAATCTAGCCGACGATCCTGAGCTGCGTTACACCCAGGGTGGAGTAGCAGTTGTTAGCGTGCGCGTAGGTTCAACCCCACGCACCTTCAACCGCAACACCAGCACTTGGGACGACGGCGAAACCGTATGGGTTCGCTGCACCGCATGGCGCGATCTCGCAGAGAACGTCGCTCAGTCGCTGACCAAGGGCACCCGCGTCATCGTTACCGGACGCCTAAAGGCACCTAGCGCTTACCAGACCGCTCAGGGTGAAGCACGCGCTTCGCTCGAGCTCGAGATTGAAGAGATCGGCCCAAGCTTGCGTTACGCAACCGCAGCCGTAACTCGCAAGGCTCGTGAAGGTGGTTCGGGCGCTGTTGCTGGCGATCCATGGGGCGATGCGCCTGCCGTATCACGAGGCGCAGCTAAGCCTGCCGACGACGCTTGGGCTAACCCAGGCACCGCCGGTTCGACCGCTGCCGGCGCTGACGACACCCCGTTCTAAATCTTTCGAAACTTATAGGAGAAAATCATGGCTGCTAAGACCGACGCACGTCGCAAGCCAAACCGCAACGCAAAGAACGCGAAGCTTGCACCTGTAAAGGCAATCAAGGTTGGCGTAATTGACTACAAGGACGTCGCAACCCTGCGCAAGTTCGTATCGGACCGCGGCAAGATCCGCGCCCGTCGCATCACCGGCGTCTCTGTTCAGGAGCAGCGCCTCATTGCCAAGGCCGTTAAGAACGCACGCGAGATGGCTCTAATGCCATACGCCGGTGCTGGTCGCTAAGGAGAAACCGAATGTCGAAGCTAATTCTGACCAACGAGGTATCAGGCCTCGGTTCAGCCGGTGACGTAGTAGAGGTAAAGGACGGCTACGCCCGTAACTACCTTCTTCCTCGCGGCTTTGCTGTTGTATGGACCAAGGGTGGCGAGAAGCAGATCGAGCAGATCAAGGCTGCTCGTGAGGCACGCGCTCTGAAGACCGTAGAAGAGGCAGTAACCCTCAAGGCGGCCCTAGAGGCCAAGCCAATCCGCGTCGCCGTCAAGGCTGGCGTTGGTGGCCGTTTGTTCGGCACCGTCAAGACCGCCGATGTTGCAGCAGCTGTTGCAGAGGCCGGCCTGGGCGAGATCGACAAGCGCAAGGTTGAGTTCGTGGCTCCAGTGAAGAACACTGGCAACCACGAGGCAACCATTCGCCTGATCGGTGACGTTGTCGCTAACCTGACCCTTCAGGTTGTCAACAAGAAGTAATTTGATTGGCGCTTGCGCCGATTGAACTGGCGGTGACTTCGGTCACCGCCAGTTTTCTTTAACCGGGGTAGCGACAGCGGCTGGCGTGGGTGCCCGGTTGAAGGTTCGCTCGTTCTGGCCGGTTGAGTGTTCGGTTTTCCCGAACATGGCGAATGTGACACGCCGAAGACCACGGCGCGCCTGTGGATAACTGTGTGTGGAATGTGAAAAACTGTTGCGAATTCGCCTCGCTTTTGGGGCCGTTTTCGAGAGTTATCCAAAGTTTCAGGTTCAAGTTTAGGGTTGTGGAAAATAGTTTTTCCACAGGGTTTTGCCGAGTAAATATGCGGATGTGGCAAAAACTAGAAAAGTTTTTCCACAGGCTATCCCCGGGTTATCCACATACGACACGGCGTGTTGTGGAGTTTATCCACAGCGGCATCCACAGAGCGGTTCGCTATTTAGTTGTCGGCACCCCATGCTAGACATTGCTTTCTAAGCAATTCGCTTCAAAGTAAGGAATCCCGGTGGCTAACTCGCAGTTTGGTGACGAACGTTCACACGAGCCAATGCGCAACAGCGAACGCGTCTTGCCACACGATCTTCTTGCAGAGCAGAGCACCCTTGGCGGCATGCTCTTGTCGCAGGAGGCGGTTGC